>NZ_JAHGAD010000047.1:0-107334 GCF_030248375.1 Vibrio sp. B181a
TATTCATGATCAATCATCAACGGTTGATCCCATTGTGGGTTTACGTCACCAGATTCGCCGATGGTGCGACGCTTAAATTTCTCCGAGTTAATTTCACGTAGTGGACGTGAGATGTTCAGTTGAGCACTGTCACCACGTGCCGAGTTCCAAGTGATGTCCATGCCTAGGACAAAAACAGATTTAGCCATTTGTTAGGTCTCCAATATGTGAGTCACCAACTTGCCGTAGGTATCGGGGAAGGTGAATTTGGTTCCATCACGGACGAGCGAGCCGACAACGGTTTCAATGTCGCCCTCATGGAATTCGATTAAAGAGTTCAGGATTTTCCCGTACTGGCGACGCATCCAGTGAGCCGAAGCCAACAGGTCGAGCGCCGCACGTTTAGTCGGGACAGGTTTTGTATTGAATTGTTTTGCAGTAGAAATCGACGCTGCGAAGTCGTTGATGGCCGCGAACGCGCCAGCAGGATTCAACAGCACATCGATGTTCCATTTTTTAAGTTCAACTTCTGAGCGGTACCAAACCAAACCCGTGTTCGCGAGTTTCTGCTCAAGAGCCTTGTTGTAGATACGCCAGTAGATGCGAGAAGTACGAGAGCCGACAGAGTATTGCTCTTTGGTGTAGACAGGCTTGCCGTCTTTGATGCTGGCAATCGTCATATCTTCATGTAGAACCGGATTACGGCCACGCTCAGCAGTACGGAAAGCATCATCATTCCAAGCTTTGCGCGCGTATTCACAATCAAAGATACCGTCGTAATCATCGTAAGCGAGATCGACACGCGCGAGTGTTTGAACACCAAGAACGTTTGTTAGCCAATCATGCAGCGACCAAGGCGCACGACGAGCAAACACATGCTTACAACCAGTGCCATTAATTTGGAAATGCACCGTGTCATTGTTGCCACCGATACCCACGAAACCACAGAAGTCTTCGCCATCTGGTGAGGTCAACTTCATAGACTCAGAATAGAACTGAAAGCCAAGGCCACGAGGTGCAGAAAGAGACAATCCAAGCACTTGATTAGTGAAAATGCGCAAGCAATCTTCTAGATAATTGCGGTAACAGATATCAAAGGCGCTGTTGTACGCTTCAATCTCTTCGGCAGTGCCCGCGATGGTCGCATTAAACTGAGGTGGAGCAGGGAACTTGGGCGCCTTGCAGTGACGCTGTAACAGAGATTTAGGTGCTAAACCTTTGTATTCCTCATGCTTGTGCAGACGTTGAATCGCGTTGTGACAATGGCGTAAGTCTTTGACTGCGAATGTAAAACATAGGTAGTCAATATGAACAGACTGCTCATCGAATTTCTTAAGGATGTTAGTTGCAGTAGTCATCGAAGACCCCTAAATCAACGCGTTCTTGGTAAGTGGTGTTGGTGATAGATACCAACTTGTAAGAGACAAATTCAGACGAAGCCCACGATTCGAGATGAGACATAGACTTAAGCAAATCCCATTCTTCGCAGCCTTTGACCAACACAGAAACCGTGTAGTCAGGAAGCAAGTCGTAATAGATGGTTTGGGCTTCGTTCATGGGTTATGCCTCTGAGTTAGACTCAGTTACGGCGTCACGCTTTACTGCAAGTTGCTCCTCAATCTCAAAGGCGCGAATAACCGCATCACTGACAGGCATTGAGAAAAGTTCACAGATTGATGCATAGGCATGCTGACAGGCTACAGATAGAAAAATTTGATGGTTGTCTACATCTCGAAGGACTACCCAAGCTTCACCGTGTTGGTCAATTTCAACAACATGCTCAAGTTGACTCGGTAACACATACGTTTCTTGTGAGTAGTGAACACCGATATCACAAAATGAAATTCGGATTCTATAGGCGTTTTGATTACCAAAATGAGTAAGACGAAGATTTCCGAAATCTATAGAACGTATTGAAGGGTTATGAGGATTAACCTCGATTAAGCTAGAGAATTTTGACATAGAAACCACCTTGACTAGTTGAGAGTGACCACCAAGGCCAGACGAAAGCGTCAAGGGCAAACGCCCAAACCAAGGTGGTCTAAAATTAAGGACTGAAGTACATGAGTCCTGATTTGTGTGGACTATAAGACACAAAAATCAGGACTGTAAAGCCCGCTTTTTGTGGACTGTGGGTATACAATAATCAGGACTGGAGGATTCCTATGTACACAAATGAACTGTTAGATGCCTACAAAAAGGCGAAGAACTATATCCAAGATAAGCAAGTTGCCCATGATTTAGGTTTAAGTCGTCAAAAGATTAGTGCGATAAGAAACGGGCAAAGGTATCTCTCGGAAAATGAAGCACTTTTTCTGGCAAAAGAGATTGGAGCAGATACAGAATCTGTCCTTGTTTATCTAGCAGCTGATAAAGCGAAAACGTTCGAAGCTCAACAAGCTTGGGCGAACATTGCAAAAAAGTTTAACGGGCTTGGATTACCAAGTATTTCAATGGCTTGTGCAGGATTTGCCGTAGCGTTTTCAAGCCCAGTGGAATCCTCAATTCAGTGCGCATTATGTATATTATGTTAAATGATATATCAACGTACGCCAAATCTTTTCTGGATTGGTCTCCTATCCCTCTCAGATTTTAAAATACGGCGCTTTTTGATAGTGTCATTAAACATAACCGTTATTTACCATAAAATAGCTAATATGGATCTATCAATCTACGATTGCTCGCTCTGCTATTAGCTGGGTTTCTTTCAATAGCTGTTGTGCTTTGCAGGTGTTTATCTGGATTAAGTTCTGCAAGCTTGTCCAAACTGCAGATACAAAAAGAGCGTCATAGTCGACGCTCTTTAAAATCTTTTGCTCAGTTTGAATTAACCACCGGCTAATTTTACTGTCATGCCTTTCTTTTCAAGATGTGCTTTGATCTTGTCACGAGCATCACCTTGGATTTCGATGTTGCCATCTTTTACAGAACCACCACAGCCGCAAACTTTCTTAAGTTCAGCTGCTAGTAATTTCAGTGGCGCGTCATCCAAGTCCAAACCTGTCACGATGCAAACACCTTTGCCTTTACGGCCTTTAGTTTGTCGTTGAATACGAACAATGCCGTCGCCTTTAGGACGTTCGACTTTTTCTTCTTCTGGTTTGATGCGACCAGTCTCTGTTGAATATACGAGTGTCATATTCTTATTTCTTTTGTTGTTGTGCTTGTAGCGCTTTTTGTTTTGCAACCAAATACGCTTCGATATGGCGTTGAATGGCAGGTTTGGCACCTTTTATCAACTTGCCGTTGAACATACAGTACCAAGCATTTGCCTCACCTGTATCGTTCTTTATCGTGTAGCCGTTAAATACTTCAGATTGTGGACTGCTGGTGCTTTGTGCTCTCTGACCAAGAGTCGCAAACTCTTTAGGGTCGATGATAGATGCCGTGTCACACCACCAATCTATGCTCTTTTTTACCGCCGTTAAACTGCCTTGTAGAACGTGGTTCTTGATTTTGACCTTCCAAACGGCACCGTCAGGTCCGCCTGATTGCAGGTTAAAACCTCTATAATTTGAAATTGCCATACCACTGAGCCATCTATTTAATGCTTTGATACAATCATAAATGCAACCGAGTAATAGTCAAAGTTTAGCACTGTGTCATTACTCAGTTATGCTTAGGTTTACCACAAAATGAACGACGGTAACGTTAGTTAGATTGCAGTATTAATACAATCTGCTAAGAACTCATGGAACTTGTGACCGTTGTTTTGTAGCATTTTCGGGAACATCGAGATTGGCGTCATTCCTGGGAAGGTGTTTACTTCGTTAAGGTAAATCTCACCATCTTCTGTTAGGAAGAAGTCGATGCGCGATAAGTGACGTAAATTCATTTGCTTAAAGACGGTTTCCGAAGCAACTCGAATCGCTTCCACCTGCTCTTCTGTCAGGTTTTTCGCTTCTACTTCAGTCAGTGAATGGCTAGACGTGCTGTACTTCTCATCGTAAGAATAGAAGGCACCATCAGGCGCAATCACTTCACCAGGCTTAGTAATGTGTAACTCGCCGTTCATCTCATAAGCAGCAACTTCCAGTTCACGAGGTTTGACTGACTTTTCTACCAAGACTTGCTCTGAGTAACCAAATGCATCGTTCACAGCTTGGGAAACAGATTGCTTTTCAGTGACACTGTAACACCCCACAGAAGAACCTTGACGTGCAGCTTTGACAAACACTTTTCCCCATTTATCAAACGCTTGTAACGCTTGTTCATGAGCTTGCTCATCGTTACGTGTTAAGAATAAGTATGGAGTGTTCGGAATGCCAATCGCATCGTACCAAAGCTTAGATGTGATTTTGTTGAAGCTGTTGCTGCTTGCTTCAGGGCCACAGCCTAGGTAAGGAATGCCAGCGATTTCAAACATAGATTGAATGTCACCGGTTTCGCCAGGGAAACCATGAATACAAGGGACAATGAAATCAACGTCTAGGCTTAGGTTGTCTGAACACAGCTTTTTCTGGTTAAGGTCTAAGTAAACCAATTCACCTTGGTTTGTTACCCAACCTTCATTTTTGATTTCTACGCGTGTAACGCTCACGTTTTCAATCAGATTCAGCTGTTGCTCTACAAAGTTTGCAGAAAGTAGTGAAATCTCGTGCTCTGAAGAGCCGCCACCGCATAGTAAAAGAATATTTTTAATCATGAATCAATCTTTCCGTGATCTCCAAAAGATACTATTCAGTATGATAAACCTTTGAGTAGTAACGTACAGTAATTTTACTGTGAGGAATGCTGTTCGAATAGGATTTGACCAAAGAAAAAAGGGAGCAAAACGCTCCCTTCTCTTGTTCTATTAATTTAGCTTGTTAAGCGTTGGATAAGCCGAGTTCTTAATGGCATCAATGCTTTTCACAAATGGCTTAAGCTGTTGGAAGTGCGTTGGCAATGTCGAGATTGCTTGCTTGGCTTCTGCACTTGTTGCGTAGTCACCGTAAAGTACTGAGAACCACTTAGTTCCATTTACCACTTTGTAGTTTTCCCAAATTGGCTGGCTGTTTTGTGGTAGCTGACGCGCAAACTGATCGACTTTTGCTTGGCTGCCTACGGCAACAACTTGGATGGTGTAACCAAAGCGTTGGATGCCCGCTTGCTTCTTGCTAGGCGGAATGATCTTAACTGGTTTCGCCTGATCTTTAGGTGTTAACTTAACGACCTTTTTCTCTTCAGGCTTCGCAGTCATTTTTACGACTGTTGGTTCTACGTCTTTCTCTACCACTGCGTTCTCAGACGACATAATTGGCTTTGAAATAGACTGAGATTGGTAGTCTTCTCGGTAGCTTTCTGACGTTACGTCAGTGATGTAAGATTCCGATGCACAAGCAGAAAGCAGTACTGACAAGCCGATGATTGCGATTTTTTTCATGAAGTAACAAACGCTCTGGATAAATATTACGATAAATCATGCCGATAGCAGGCTATTTTATCAAGCACCAAACACAATAAACTGTGATTTTGGTGTGATGAGCGACACAAACTCTGTACACTTGGTTTAGTTTTGCACCAATGTCTGGCTTGTTCATATTTAAAGAGAAGCTTATTCGTTTATGATTGTATGAGGAATGACCGACCGTTCTCGTCGTCGATGGCAAAGGAGTCACAATGAATAAGCTACAAAAACTCTTCAAACCGAATTCTGTTGCTGTGATTGGCGCATCTCAAAAAGCGCTGCGCGCAGGCCAAATTGTAATGCGTAATTTGCTTCAAAGTGGTTTTGGCGGCGCGATCATGCCTGTGACACCAAAATACAAATCGGTGTCCGGTGTTATTGCTTATCCAAACATTGCTTCCCTGCCCTACACCCCTGATATCGCCATCCTCTGTACGAATGTGGCACGCAATAAAAAGTTACTGAAAGAACTGGATGAGCGAGGGACAGAATTCGCGATTGTTATTTCTGACGATGCCGAAAACATCGATGTTGCTGACTTAAACATCCGAGTCATTGGGCCAAACAGTCTTGGCGTTATTCTCCCTTGGCATAACTTCAATTGCTCGTTTTCTCCTGTTGCTGCGTTGCCGGGCAAGATTGCCTTTATCTCTCAATCCGCAGCCGTTTGCACAACGGTATTAGATTGGGCGAATGACAAGAATATCGGTTTCTCCTCTTTTATTTCTATTGGCCAAGGACAAGATGTCGATTTTGCTGAATTGCTCGATTACTTAAGTATGGATGCAAAAACAGAGGCCATTCTTCTTTACGTGGATACGATTAAAGATGCGCGCCGCTTCATGTCTGCGGCTCGTGCAGCCTCACGTAACCGACGCATTTTGGTTTTGAAAGCCGGTAAATCGACTCAGGCTAGAACTCTGGGTGATCAAGACGTTGATTCGTTGGATGTGATTTATGACTCGGCGATTCGTAGAACCGGTATGCTACGCGTAGGTAACACCCACGAATTGTTTGCCGCTGTAGAAACTCTGACCCACTCTGTTCCACTTCGTGGTGAACGTCTTGCGATCATTACTAACGGTGGCGGACCTGCTGTTATGGCAGTAGATACGTTGCTAGAACGCGGCGGTAAGCTTGCTTCACTTGATGAGGTATCTGCCGATCAGTTAAGCAAGGTATTACCAACCAATTGGCGTGGTGTGAACCCTATCGATCTTGCGGGCGATGCGACGAAAAAGCGTTATGTCGATACGTTAAACACGCTCATGAATAATGACTGTACCGATGCGATTTTGATCATGCACAGCCCTTCAGCTGTGTCTGACTCTTTGGAAACCGCCCACGCGGTAATTGAAGCGATTCAAGCCCATCCGAGACACAAACACTTTAATATTCTGACTAATTGGTCTGGCGAACAAACCTCTCGGGAAGCTCGTCTTGCGTTCACTCAAGCTGGCATACCTACTTATCGAACGCCAGAAAGTGCAGTTGTCGCTTACATGCACTTAGTCGAGTACAGGCGTAACCAAAAACAACTGATGGAAACACCAACGACGGCGGAACCGCTACACTCTGGTAGTGTGAATTCTGCGCGTGAGTGGGCTCGCGAACAATTACTGGATAAAAACACAGTAACACTAGACACCCACCAATCCAGTCCACTATTTGAGCAGTTTGGTTTTCATATTCTCCCTACTTGGATCGCTTCGGAAGTCACAGAAGCCGTACATATGGCAGAGAACATCGGCTATCCGGTAGCAGTAAAACTTCGCTCTCCTGACATTCCTCATAAATCGGATGTACACGGTGTCGCGCTTAACCTACGTAACAGCCAAGAAGTCTCGAGTGCCGCACAAGCGATCTTAGACACTGCGAAGCTCAGTTACCCTGCCGCGAATCTTCAAGGCCTTTTGGTGCAAGGGATGGCGAAGCTTGGTAGCGCCGAAGAGTTGCGCGTCAGTATCGCGGTGGACAAGGTGTTCGGGCCAGTGATCTTACTTGGGCAAGGTGGTTCAGATTGGAATATCACGCAAGATGCGGTTGCTGCCCTGCCTCCGCTCAATATGAACCTGGCACGCTACTTAATCGTCATTGCACTGAAATCAGGTAAGGTTCGATTACAGAAACATAAAGATGCGCTAGACATTACCGAACTGTCTAAGTTCTTAGTTCGTATCTCTCAAATGGCAGTTGAGTTGCCAGAAATAGAGAGACTGGATATACATCCAGTACTTGTGTCTGGTAGTGACTTAACCATTATTGATGCCGACGTAACATTGAAGCAATACAAAGGCGATGCGCAAGAACGGTTAGCGATTCGTCCTTTCCCTGCCGAGTTTGTTGAAACCGTCACATTGAGAGATGGCCAACCTATTCTGCTTCGTCCTATTTTGCCGGAAGACGAGCCAATCCACGCAGAGTTCATTAATAGTGTCTCTAAAGAAGATCTGTACAACCGATTCTTTTCTGACGTGGGCGAATTCAACCATGAAGCGCTCGCGAATCTCACTCAAATCGATTACGACCGAGAAATGGCGTTTGTTGCAGTAGCATTTGATGAGAACGGCCCTTCTATCATCGGTGTAGCGCGCGCTCTGATAACTCCGGACAACAGCGACGCAGAGTTTGCCATTTTGGTGCGTTCAGATTTAAAAGGAAAAGGTTTAGGCAAAGTGTTGATGCAAAAGATCATTACTTACTGCCAAGCGAAAGGCACAAAGCAGATGTCTGGTATGACAATGCCAACCAACCGAGGCATGTTGTCACTCGCGCAAAGTTTGGGTTTTGAATTGGATGTACAGTTCGCTGATGGTACTGCCGATATGATTCTTCCTCTCAACTAATTGAGTCCTATCAAGAGAAAGATCGGCATAACTCGTTAAAAATAAATAAAGGGACGTTCAATCGCGTCCCTTTGTTGAGCGAACTTACTGTTTGCCTTGCAAAACTAAAATGAAGTTACAGCATCACTTTAATTTCCAATTCTTCTTTAAGTATTGAACGCACCATGATTTCGCTTCACCCATCGCGTTTCTGCGCCACGCAAGAATAATGTCAACCGGCTGATCTTCCGTACCTTCGATTCGCTTTAAGGCGCCACTTTCAATCAAAGGCTGAGCAATTTGGCTTGGGAGAGTGCCGATCCCCAATCCGGAAGTCAGTGCTTCCACTTTCGCGGGAAAGTTGGTGACGGTGAGCCTTGGCTGTTTCTGCATAACATTAATCGACATTGCTGGCTGCTCTCTTGCCGTATCCGCGATCGCAATCACTCGGTATTTCGCCCTCGCAGCATCATCGAAGTCACCACTCCGTTTATGTACATAGTGATCGGATGCAGCCACCCATACCATGCTCATTTTACCTATGTTTTCGGCCTTTACGTCTTGAGGTAAAGTGTCTAGCGGAGGACAAACGAGCAGATCTGCACGGCCTGTATTGAGTGACTCCCATCCCCCCGCGAGAATCTCTTCTTGCAGTCTTACCCGTGTACTACTTACGTTGGCTAGCGCGTCGACCATTGGGAAAAAGTTTGAAATCGGAATAATGCCATCAAACGCGACCGTAATATCGAGCTCCCACCCATTAGCGAGCAAGGTGGCGTCATTAACGAGCTTTTCGCTTGCTTGTAGAATCGCCCTGCCACGTTCAAGTATCAATTTTCCCGCTTCAGTGAAATGTGCTTTGTGGCCTGAACGGTCAAAAATGTTGATATCAAGGTCTTGTTCAAGCTTTTGTATTTGATAACTGAGTGACGAAGGCGCGCGATCTAACTCGTTCGCGGCAGCAGCAAAACTTCCTCTTCTATCAATAGCATCAAGAATATGAAGTGCTTCTAAAGTGATTGGGCTCTGCACAGAAACTCCTATTTATGTGATAGCTATCACATTAGTGGTGTTTGAGAAAAAATTAAAAATGTAGCTTCAACCAATATAATAGATTGATATTTAAAGACTACCTTTCCTATAGTACAAATTTTGACTTATAGAATTAACATTAAACAATAATTGGAATGATAGTAATTACCATTTAGATCTAATAAGATACCGCACGTTGTTATTGCCTCTTATGGATTTAAGGTATTGAAGCCAATGTATAAAAAATCAATTTTGTCAGCCTCTATTCTTATCGCCCTCTCCCAAGGCGCTTACGCTGAAGATAGTTCAACATTTAATGAAGTGGTTGTATCCGCGACTCGTACCGAGCAAAACATTAATGACGTATCAGCTTCTGTGGAATCGGTATCTTCTAAAGATATCGAGCGCTCTCTTTCTAAAGATCTGTATGATGCAGTTCAGTATACTCCGGGCGTTGAAGCTACTACTTCAGGTCGTTTTGGTATCTCTGGCTTTAACATTCGAGGAATGGAAGGCGACCGAGTCAAAATTGTTATTGATGGCGTTCAGCAAACCACGCCATTCAATCCAGGAGGCGGTGCGGTTCAAGCTATTTATCCAAACGCGATTGAACTTGACACACTGACAAGTATCGAGATTAACAAAGGTCCATCGTCAACCCTTTACGGTTCAGATGCAATGGGTGGCGTCGTGGTTCTAAAAACAAAAGATCCCTCAGATGTTTTGAAAACAGATGGTGATGAAAACCGCTTTGGTATTAAATCAAGCTACTTCTCTGCTGATGAGCAATTCAAGAACACAGTAACTTGGGCAATGCGCCAAGGGAACCTTGAAACACTATTCATGGGTACTTACGCAACAGGTAGTGAATTGCAAACTTACGGTGATGGAAGCGATATTGATGGCGGTGACCGTGGTTTAGAAAACCCAGCAGACAAAGATTTAAACAACATTCTTGCTAAAGCCTACTACACACTAAATGATACAAACAAAATTGGCGTCGTTTTTGAACGTTACAATTACCAGTACGACGAGAACAATCGCAGAGGAAACTACACTCTGAACTTTGGCCCTATGCCTGGTGTCACTTATGCTGATGCAAAAAGCAGTGATGAGACGACACGTACGCGTTATGGCATTAACTACGAGTTGACGGAAGCTAACCCAGCCTTCGATGAAATGAAGCTAGACCTGAACTATCAGGTTACAGAAAGCGAAAACTCTAACTTCTCAAACGTTACGGATCATATGGGTTATATTGGCTATAACGGTGATCGTACTCGCCTTCGTCAAGCTGAAGATAAGTCGATCCAGTTTGATGCACAGTTCGATAAAGTAATTACCATGGACAATTCCATTCATGAGCTTACTTACGGTTTAAACTTCGTTAAAACAGATTTTAGCCTAACAAACGTCGATATTTTCCATGACAACGGTACCAGCCGCCCTGGTGCAACGACGATTCCAGATGCAGATGTAACTGAATGGGGTGTTTTCCTTCAAAACAACGCGTTCTTACTAGAAGATAAGCTTGTTCTTAATGCTGGTATTCGTTATGACTCATTTGAAGCTGACCCTTCTTCAGATGAAGGTTTCAACACTGAGCGCAAGAAAAACAGCAACGATTCTTTGACGGGTAAACTTGGAGCAGTCTATCACATCAATGAGAAGCTAAGCACATTCGCTCAAATCAGCCAAGGTTTTAAAGCGCCAACTGTCGAGCAGCTTTACTACGAGTACGACGCAGGTGCTGAATTCGTTCCGAACCCAAATCTAGAAGCAGAAAAGAGTTTGTCTTACGAAATTGGCTTCCGCGGACAAAATGATTTTGCTCAATTCGAACTTACGGGCTTCATCACTGAGTATAAAGACTTTATCGATGCAGAAGATTTGCCGAGTAACGATCCGAACAAAGATCGCTTCACTATTGTGAACCGTGATGAAGTGGATATTTCGGGTGTGGAATTCAGTTCGACTCTTCTACTTGATGAAAGCTTTGATGCTCCTAAAGGTATGTACACTAAATTGTCTATTACCTACCTAGATGGTGAAGATAAATCAACGGGTAAACCTCTAGATAGTGTCGCACCATTATCATCTGTAATCGGTTTGGGTTACGATAACGTAGAGCATCACTTCGGTGGCTTAGCTTCTCTTAAGTTAGCAGCGAAAAAAGATGATTGGTCTGACGAAGACCAAATTGACTCATCAGGTTATGGTGTAATGGATATTACCGCTTACTATATGCCAATGAAAGACCTGACTTTATCAGCAGGGTTGTTCAACGCGTTTGACAAGAAATATTGGACATACCAAGACGTTCGCAGCCTTGATAACACCGACAACACCGATTTTTACAGCCAGCCTGGCCGTAACTGGGGTGTATCGGTAGACTACCAGTTCTAATTTGATTTTTAGCGATATAATGAAAAGCGCCTGAGAGTGTCAGGCGTTTTTTATTTTATGTAAACTCTTAAAAGCTGTATTAGCGTACTTTTTATACTTTACAGGCTTTTCTCAGAAAAACATTTCTTCCACACTACAAACACAAAAAAGCCAGCATAATGCTGGCTTTTTTTTCCGTTTTCATTTCAAAAATGTTAAGAAAAGAATGAAAAATGAAAACTTACTGCTTTGCCATCTCTTTCTTCACCATAACTGCTGCTGCTACGATGAAAGTGATGATTAGACCAAGTTCCATGAACTACCCCGATAGTCTTGAGAAAATTTACGACCTAAATTAAGAGTCGGACATAGTTTAGCACTTCTATTTATTGAAGCTACCTTTTAACCAGTAATTTACGAATTTTTCCGATTTAGATCAAAAAAGGCGCAGAACTGCGCCTTTTTGTTAATAACGTGTAAAGCTTAAGATTTTAGGCGTCTGGGTAACCTTGAGGGTTATTTGACTGCCAACGCCAAGTATCACTTGTCATCTCTTCAAGCGTACGAACCGCTTTCCAACCAAGTTCGTTAGCTGCTTTTGAAGGGTCAGCCCAACATTCAGCAATGTCACCAGGGCGACGATCCACCAGCTTAAACGGAACTTCTTTACCAGATGCAGCTTCGAACGCTTTTACCATTTCTAGTACGCTGTAACCGTTGCCTGTACCAAGGTTGTAAATATGAAGGCCTGCTTTGTTACCTACTTTGTCTAATGCCGCTACGTGACCATCAGAAAGATCCATTACATGAATGTAGTCACGAACGCCTGTACCGTCTTTTGTTGGGTAATCACTACCAAATACTGATAGGAATTCACGACGGCCCACTGCAACTTGAGAAACGAATGGCATCAAGTTATTTGGAATGCCTTGTGGATCTTCACCAAGCTCGCCCGTTGGATGGGAGCCAACTGGGTTGAAGTAACGAAGCAGTGTAATACTCCAATCAGGGTTTGCTTTTTGGAAGTCAGTCAAACACTCTTCTACCATCAGCTTGCTGCGGCCGTATGGGTTTGTCGCGCTTGTTGGAAAATCTTCCATAATTGGCACAGAAGCTGGATCACCATAAACCGTTGCAGAAGAGCTAAATACGATAGATTTAACGCCTGCTTCGCGCATTGCATCAACCAGAACAAGCGTACCGTTAACGTTGTTGTCGTAGTATTCCAGTGGCTTTTCTACAGACTCACCCACCGCTTTGAGGCCAGCAAAGTGGATAACGGCTTCAATGTTGTGCGCTTTCATTGCATCGACAAGCGCGGCTTTATCACGAATGTCAGCTTCAATGAATACTGGTTTTACGCCGCAAACTTTTTCAATTCGCTCAAGCACGGTTGGTTTGCTGTTGTAAAGGTTATCGAGAATCACTGGTGTCATACCAGCTTCGATCATTTGAATACAAGTGTGGCTGCCAATGTAGCCCATACCACCCGTAACAAGTACTTTCATTTTATCATTCCTTCTGACGCGAATCGGGCTAGTCTAAAGGTTTCTAACCCGTTTTTAAACTGTATCTGGGGATTCGCAACCCATTAAAATTGCTTGGCCTTTACCAGCTTTCTTCGCTTGATACATGGCAGTATCCGCGCTCTTAAGAATTCTGGTCGCATCTCGTTCATTTACGCCAACCAGTTTCACACCAATACTGACGCCAACTTTAAGTAGTGAGCCTCGGTATTCAATTGGCGAACAAATCGTCTCAAGCAGCTGTTCCGCGATTCGTGTTACGACTTTTTGATTGGCAGGATTAACCAACATTACGAACTCATCGCCAGACAAGCGTGCGATCAAATCGCTGTGCCGCGTTGCACCAGTCATACGTTTAGCAACGATCTTGAGCACTTCATCGCCCGCATCATGACCATAAGTATCGTTGATACCTTTAAAGCCGTCCAAGTCGAGATAAAGTACCGCAAACTCGTCACGTAAATAGCCTGATCTTTGTACTAATTCTTCAAGCTCTAGGTGGAACTTGGAACGATTCGCCAGCCCTGTCAACGCATCGTGATGAGCTAAGTATTCTAGACGCTCCATCTCTTTGGCACTTGAGAGGTCGGTTAAAATAATCACCATGTCATACGCATTTTGATCTTCGCTCTTAATGATACGATTTACTCTTGCGAACATGGGTATGAGCTGACCTAGATGATTCTTTTCAATGACTTCCCCTTGCCACATGCCATAGTTATCGATCGACTCGAGGATACTTGGCATCATGGCTTGCAGTTTGCGCCAGCGAATAGATTTTATGAATGGCTTACCAACTAATTGGTCCGAATCCAAACCAACAAGTTTGGTCACTGCGGGGTTCACCATGGTAATGATGCCTTGATGATTCAGTACAACAAGTCCATCTTGGCTGCTCTCAAACACACGCCCCGCAACACGCTGACGATTCATTGCTTCTTCAATTTCAGTAATATCTTGAATCACGAATAAAAGGTAGCCGTGCTTGCTAAGAAGTCGGCTCGTTAGGCTCAGCTGCTGTTCGCCTTCCCTATTTTCAAGGTGGATGTCATCGCACTCTAAGCCACGACTCAGAATTTGTCTGAGCTCATTTGGTGTTTTAGTCTGAATCAAATCACAAATGTTAGCGGTTTCTATACCATGGTAGGTCTTTTCAAAAATTCGATGGGTCGCCCTATTGCAATGTATTACACGCCCTAAATTGTCAGTCACGATCAGTGCATCTTGAATAGAGTCCACGACTTCTTCAGCGAAGGCTTTACGGCGCTCTAATACTTCCAAGCTGTGCTTACGTTGTTTCTCCAACCTTTGTTGGCGATCGAGCATGAAGTTAAAAGAAGACACTAACTCACCGACTTCATCTTTTGCGCGATGCTCAATACGGCCACTAAGATGATGACCATTTGCTACGTCCTGAAGCGCACGATTCACTTCAATGATTGGTCGCAATACACGGCGCTCTACACCAATGTAAAACACAACACTACCGACCAAAAGAATAGCCAAGAACATCAGCCCATCTTGAAGAAGCGCATCTCTCACTTCCATCAGAGGTAACTGGGAAATAGTGACCCGTATTGTACCGACAACCTTGCCGTCATGAATGACAGGTTCTAATACATAAAGAAAGTGCGCCGAAAGAGCGTAACCCACCTCATGCAGACGACTACGCTCTGTCACTGTCGGCGAAGGGAGCGTCGCACCATCCAAAGTAAAGATCGCAAATAACTGATTCTCTTTGTCGTAAAGCTTGACGCGTGATACGTTTGGCTCCTCCAAGAAATCAGCCAAAATCAATTGTGCTTGTTGCTTGTTCTTTGTTGCGAGCGCATCTTTAATTGAATGAGAGACATCGTTGATGAGAACCTTGGTTTGATCAACCAGTTCATGTTTCGCGGATTGATAAGTAATGTATGACGTGTAACTTTGAGATGTAACAAAGATGACCGTGATGAAAGCGAGAATCGGCCATATTAGCTTTGCTCGTAATGACATATATATTCCTGTCGCAGAAAGCAATCAAAAGACCAAAAGGATTGCTATGCAAACTATCACACAAAAAGAAGAAATAAGATTAACACGACATGCAATGAAATAAACCTCAAATTCTCAGATATTAGACTGATCAGTCATGAATTTCTTGAAACTTCGGATCATTTCAAAGAACTGATGATCTTTTCATCGTTCTATCAATAACCTTCTGCTCGAAAAATGAAGTTAGTCACTGAACTTAAACGCATTTTCCTGCATTTTTAAGCATACTTTGGACTTTATAAACGTATGACATTGAATAATCAGCAACTGACACTAAATTGCGACATGGGTGAAAGCTTTGGCGCATGGAAAATGGGCGCAGATGAGCGCGTGATGCCTTTTGTCGATATGGCAAACATCGCTTGTGGTTTTCATGCTTCTGACCCAAATGTCATGCACGATACGATTACCCTCGCCAACCAACACGATGTAGAAATCGGCGCTCACCCAGGCTACCCGGACCTACAAGGTTTTGGGCGTCGCAGCATAAAAATGACCAACGACGAAATCACTAATATGGTGATTTACCAAGTCGGAGCTCTGCAAGCTTTGTGCAAAGCGCAATACACAGACATTGGCTATATCAAACCCCATGGTGCGCTGTACAACGATATGATGCAAAGTGATGGCGTTTTTCTTGCTGTCGTCAAAGCTGTGGCGCTGTTTAAAGTGCCGTTGATGATTTTAGCCTCCCAAGAAAACGAAAAGTATCTCGAAATTGCTGACGATTTCGATGTGCCATTGCTGTTTGAAGCCTTTGCCGATCGTCTCTATCAAGATGATGGAATGCTCACACCAAGAACGCAGCCTAATGCAGTATTAAACAGTGAACATGCCATTTTAGAACAAGTAAGAATGCTGGCAGAGTCTGGTCGTGTAAAAACCGCTTCTGGTCAGTACATTCTTCTAGAAGCCGACACAATTTGTGTCCATGGGGATAACGACGAATCCATCGCTCTCGTTCAAAAGATTCGTCAAAGTCTCTACACCGGAGGAAATTAATGAATCAAGGGCAGTTTTCTATCTCTCCCATTTCTGAATGCAGCATTTTAATTCGATTCGACGACACCATTACTGTCGAACATATTGGTGAATTAGCGCATCAGATTGTCGATAAGCTCAAACTTATTGTTATGAACGTGGTTCCTTCTTATCGAACCATATTGATCGATTACTTGCCCTTTAGAATTCAAGAATCCACGATTCTGCAAGAGCTCAATCAAATCGTCAGCCGGTTTGATGTCCAGTCAATGGCCAACAAGCAACCGAACTATATTTCTATCCCCGTTTATTATTCGCAAGAAACCGCTCTGGATTTTGCGCGCTTCGAACAAAACGGATTATCGATGAATCAACTCATTGAGTTACATACTAAGCCGGTTTATACCGTTTCGGCGATTGGGTTTGCCCCTGGGTTTGCTTTTCTCTCTGATGTTACTCAAGAGCTGCAAATGCCAAGGCATCAAACACCTCGAACCCATGTTCCTGCGGGCAGTGTTGCCATTGCTGACAGTAAAACCGCAGTCTATCCAGCAGACAGCCCTGGAGGGTGGAATATCATAGGCCGCACGCCAATCTCTCTATTTACTGATACCCCTCCCTTCATTCCATTCGAGGTGGGTGACAAGGTCACGTTTGGTTCGATATCCAAGCAGGAATTTGTGAATTTAGGAGGCGTTTTATGAGCTTCGTAGGTTTATTGGTAGAAAAGCCAGGCCCGCTCTCTTTGATTCAAGATTTCGGTCGCTTCGGGTTAGCACACATCGGTATCACTCAAAGTGGACCAGTCGATGATTACGCTTACAGTTGGTCTAACCATCTTCTAGGTAATTCCGTTAACTGCTCTGTGATCGAAATTACATTGGGCAATGCGAGCTTTAAAGCCCTGACCGATTGTCATATGGCGATTTGTGGTGGTGACCTTAACGCAACGGTTAATGGGGAGCCCATTGCCAACTGGTCTGACTTTTGTCTACGTAAAGGCCAAACACTTAAGTTTGGTATCGCGAAGAATGGCCTTCGTGCTTACTTAGCAGCTAAAGGTGGCTTTGATGTACAAGCACACTTAGGGAGTACATCCACCGCCGTACGAGAGTCGTTGGGCGGTCTGACGCAAAACGGCGAACCGCTGAAAGCCGGAGATATGATTGGATTTGAACCGCATACACTTCCCTCATCAAAATCGAGGCAGATGACGTTCCGATTCAAACCTGATTACAACTTACCCTTAACGCTTAGGGTTATCGAAGGCTATCAATACGAAGATTTTGCTCAACAATCGATTGATGACTTTTATTCAACTGGCTTTACCATCTCCCCCAATTCAAACCGCATGGGCTATCGTCTTGAAGGCGAAGCGATACAACCGCCTTATGAAGGGGTGCTTTCTGAAGGTATTGCGCTTGGTTCTATTCAGGTTCCTAACGACGGGAATCCCATCATATTATTGAACGATCACCAGACCATCGGTGGTTACCCTAAATTTGGCTGTGTGGCGAGAATTGACTTACCACGATTAGCGCAAGCCAAACCGGGACAAGAAGTGCGTTTTGTTCGCGGAGACAGACAAGGTCTGCAAGATGTGTGGTGCCAATGGGCTCAATTCTTTGGTTATTAGTCATATAGTAGAGCCCAGATTGAAAAACAAATGTGAGCGTTACATGCCGTAACGCTCTGCAAGTGCTTGAGGGTAGCCGCGTTCTTGCGTCAGTTTAATCGCAAACTGTTCTACTTCTTTTTCACTCCAATGCACAGTGACCGGATGTTGCGTTTCAACATTAGATTCAGGCTCAACCCCAAACCAATGTTTTGCCATCTTTTGTGCGGCAAGTAAGGTAGAAGAAGCCTTGACGACTTCGATTCGAGCGTAGTTATTCTCTTCAAATGTCACGTCAGCGGCACGCAATACAGGATCGGTTCCGGGGATTTGTTGCGCACCAAACAGTGCTTTGCCACCCTTAACGGCATTTTTGTAATCCGGAATAAACTGAGCCATATGCTTAATCGCATTGCCTGTACGCTCATCTAGGATTTCTTGTCGCCAGCCATTTCGGATCTTAGACAACAACCGAGTCGGCAGCTCTGGCTGTGCAGAAGTGTTAGAGCTCTCCACCAAGCCGTCATCAAATAATGTGATGCCTTTTGTCATACCGTGCAATTGGAAGTAACCGTCACCATAAGGCGTTAATTGAGCCATGCCTTTATCGGTACCCCGAGGGCCATGGAAGATCACTTCTGGCCACTGCTGCGTGCATTCATTCCAACGCGTAACGTAAGCCGCCTTAAACTCAACCAATCGATCGCGTTTCACGCCAATAGCGTCATCCACTGCACCAGTTTCAAAACCGCAAGCATTGATTAGGTAGTCACAGCTTAAAAGCTGATACTTATCGTCTTTAAGATATGTGAGCGCCCAATGTGAACCATCCCAATGGGTTTGCGTAAGTTCCGCTTGAGTCAATACCTCAACATTAGGCAGTTGATCTAGCGTCATATTCGCTACCGCAGCTAATCTGAACACGCTCCATCCGTACTCCTGAACTGCGACGACCGGATATTTAAGGGCTTCCAGATCTGCGTGTTGAGCAAACGGAATGCACCATTCATCAATGCTCTTTGGGCTTTGCGGTTGTGTTTGCTGCGCCAGCGCAAGAAGTTCTGCTTTCGAGTACAGCTTGTAGTACTCATCGGGCTCACCAAGCACTTTGTTATCAGGCGCTTGTTGAACGAGTTTTTGATACGCCGATTTGATGACCTCTAAGCGCGGTAACAACGCTTCCGGATCTCCTCCATCAGAATGTGGAACCGCGATTAAGGTAGGACGGACATTCAGTGAATGCGGATACAAACGAATCGTATCGATAGACTGAGCCAGAAGATCCAAGCACTGTTGCTCGGAAATCTCTCGATAAAGGTTACCACCAGCATGTAAGTGACAAATTGGAGGACCATTGACCAAAGAGACGCCTTTTTCGATTACCGACACTTTGAAACCTAACTCGGCAAAGTGAATGGCTGCAGTTGAACCCGCAACTCCACCACCGATAATAGCGATGTGTTTATCTTTACGATTTGGAAACTCAGACTTCATTGCTTCACTGAAAATTTTATAAGGAGAAATCTTTACTTAGTATGATTCTACTCGGGTTTGAGCATGATTAAAATCACAAAAAGTTCATGGGTTTGCATTTGTTAACGGTGCACGAAAAAAGTTACTTTTGAGAGCAAAAAATTTCCTAAAAAAGTGCTTGACGAGGTTGTTGGGAAAGCCGTTTTTTCTACCTGTGTGAATAATATTTTAACGCTAACACCCATGGCATAAAGCCTGCGGAAACACCCCACTTTACTAACACTTCAGTTATCCCAAAAGTTATCCACCGTTTTTGTGGATAACTAAAATAAAAGTGTCATGGAGTGCTTCCACTTGCTGCGAAACAAGGCAGACTAAGTGTTTACCGGTGTTAACAATCTTTTTATAAGACTCATTACTACGAGTGCTAACACAGAGAACGTGGCTACTGGTAAAGCTATCCACAATTCAGGGTGGATCTGTGGACTAAGTTCGAAACCATACTTCATTACTGCTGCCACACACGCTTCTGCGGCAAAGACGGCAACACCACTCGCGACAAGCGCCATAATCCCATATTCAGCCCACAACGTCGTGTTGATACGTTTCTTACTGGAACCTAGGGTTCGATAAAGTCGAATCTCTTCCTGACGCTGAGATAAGCTCAAACGTAATAGTGTAAATATCAACAGCAAACCCGCAACGACACCGAGAAGCGCCAAAATGGTAATCGCTGATACTATCTGTTGGATAAGTTGTTGGATTTTGTCACCCATGGTTCGAATATCGAGCACTGATACCGTAGGGTGAGCTCGAGACATTGACGTCAGCAGAGCTTCATTCCCATCGTCGATTCGATAGCTGATCAAATAAGAACCCGGCAAGCTTGCCATAACATCTGAAGAAAAGATGAAGTAAAAGTTTGGCTTCATATCTCGCCACTCGACATGACGAATGCTGTCGACGGTAGCATCGAAGTTCTGACTGTTAATCACAAAACGCAGTTTGTCACCCAGATCAATACCAAGCTCGTCCGCGACTTGTGCTTCGACAGACACGCTTGCTTTGTTCGTCCAAGAGCCTGACAGGATTTCATTGTATTCTGGCAACGCATCCCCCCATGTTAGGTTTAACTCTCGGCTTACTGCATCAGAACCTTGACCTTGAGATTTTATCTCTTTGACACTTACACCGTTAATTTCGGCAAGTCGACCACGAATAATTGGGAAAGCCTGTGACCTTGTCACGCCATTTTTATCCAATGTCTCAAGGTAGCTATCGAGCTCATAGTCTGCAATATTCAATGCGAAAACGTTGGGGGCATCCGCTGGTAGCGTCCTCGCCCAATCAGCAAGGATATCGCTGCGTACAAGCCAAATAATAGAGAGCAACATTAATGACAGAGATAAGGCGCCAAACTGCAAGCCACTCGTCACTGGGGTTCGGTTAATTCGACTTAAGGCGAGCTTCATAGCGGGCTTTGTCGATATTCGAGCAAACAACTTGGTAAGCATGACACTCACGACGGCAAGCACAACAAACAAGGCAGCAATGCCTGCAAGCACAATCCACACTAACGTGTTATTTGCGTATAGAATCAGCAATGGCACCACTGGGACCAGAACTAACCACATGCGCTTCCAAGAACGCTTACCAGAACCTTGCTGCAGCACTTCTAACGCAGGCGTTTTTATTAGACCAAGCAAAGGAATACCAAGCGCTGGTACCGTGATAAGAACGGCTGAAACAACAGAGATTAAAACCGGAGTGACGCCGTAACTAGGAAGTGGATTTGGGAGAAGATCTTTGAGTGGAATTCGCAACAAATATTCCAAGCCGCTACCCAATAACAGACCAACGATGCTCGCACTCACCAGCAAGATTGTGACTTGAATCAGTAACCATTTTTCAATCCAACGACGACTTGCACCCAAGCTCTTCAGCATCGCGATGGTTTGAGTTCGGCTGTTTACGTAACTTTGGCAAGTCAAAACCAACGTCGTTGCCGCCATAATGATGACGATCGCAACTGTTAGCGAAAGATATTGAGTTGTGCGCTCGAACACTTCATTACTGCGACTTGCCGTATCTTGCGTGCGCCAGCGATCACTCGGAGAGAGTTCAGTACTGTCCTGAAGTTGAGTCAGCGTTGTATCATCACCTTTGAGGAACAGGCGATATTGCACACGGCTGCCAACCTGAATGGCGCCCGTTTTCTCAACGTCACTTTGGTGAATATACGCCGAAGGCATTTGTTGGAAAGGGTTGAAGCTCAGTCCAGGTTCCATCAATACGGCACCAGAGACCGTGAAATCAGCATCGCCGATAGTGACAATGTCACCTTTATTCACATCCAACTGCGCCATAATGCGCTCGTCTAGCCAAAGTTGGTTTGCCTTCACATGGCCTGACGAATTGCTGTCAAGAACCAGATCGCCCATCAATGGGTATTGCTCATCAACGGCTCGAACGGAAATAAGCTGCATCCCTGTCTCGCTGAATGCCATCGTCGCAAAGCGCGTCATGGTTGAGCGTTCTAGTTTATCTGTCGCAGCAATAAGTGCATCGGGAATGGGGTTAGCGGAAACAAATACAGCATCGGCGGTCAATGCATCTTTGCCCTGTTTTACAATGACCTGCTCCATTCGCTCGGCCAAAGCAGAGAGCGCGAAGATGCTGGCAATCACCAAAATCAATGCGACGCTGATCGGCCACAGGTTCCCTTGACGTATTTCACCTAAGCTCCAACGCACTAGGCTCTTGTTCGGGGAATGCTTCGCCTTTTGGTTGCTTGGCGCCGAGTCTTGTTCACTAGAAGAGATCACGGACATGTCACCTCCTCTTTCAATTCTCCGGCTTCCATTCGATACACTCGATCACAACGGCTGGCTAAGAGGCTGTCATGCGTGACTAAGATTAAGGTCGTACCGTGCTGTTCGTTCAAGTCAAAAAGCAGCTCAATGACTTTCTCGGCGGTTTGGTGGTCCAGATTCCCTGTTGGCTCGTCTGCAAACAACAGCTCTGGCTGAGTCATGAAAGCACGAGCAAGTGCAACCCTTTGTTGTTCACCCCCAGATAGCTGACTTGGTAAATGGTCTAAGCGTTTTTCTAGGCCTACCGCAGTCAGCAAATCCTTTGCCCTTGAATCATCTTCAGCCTCACCACGTAAAAGACAAGGCAGCGTTACGTTGCGCAGAGCAGTTAGGCTCGGGATAAGAAGGAAGCTCTGAAACACAAAGCCCAACGAGTCAGCGCGAATCTTAGCACGTGCTTCGTCGTCCATTTTGGAGAGTTCATGACCGAGCAACGTAATCTCACCCGACGTTGGTGTGTCCAAACCGGCAAGAAGTGTCATTAGCGTAGATTTGCCCGCGCCAGATGTGCCGACGATGGCAATTCTTTCACCCTTTCTAATGTCAACATTTACATTTTTAAGGATTGTTAATTGTTCTTGATTAGTAGAGACTTGTTTAGAAACCAAATTCGCTTGAACAATAGGTGCATTAAGTACAGGTGTTTGCATGATTCGTATACTTTCCTTAGTTCTCTTTTTCTACCTTTCCGCTACAGTACATGCGAGCGAAAAGCTACTTGTTTTGGGCGACAGCCTGAGCGCTGGTTATCAAATGCCTATAGAGGAGAGTTGGCCTAGCTTACTCCCAGACGCGTTATTAGAACATGGCCAAGATGTAAAAGTTGTAAACGGTAGCATTTCTGGTGACACCACAGGTAATGGTCTTGCACGGTTACCTTCTCTCCTTGAGCAACACACGCCCGATTTGGTACTGATTGAGCTTGGCGCTAACGATGGCCTACGCGGTTTCCCACCTAAACTTATTACGTCAAACCTATCGAAAATGATTACCATGATCAAAGATTCTGGTGCGGATGTCGTCATGATGCAAATCCGCGTTCCACCAAATTATGGTAAGCGTTACAGCGATATGTTCTACGACATCTACCCTAAACTGGCAGAACATCAGCAAGTAGCGCTAATGCCGTTTTTCTTAGAACATGTCATCATTAAACCAGAATGGATGATGGACGATGGCTTGCACCCAAAACCGGAAGCTCAACCCTACATTGCTGACTTTGTCGCTCAAGAATTGGTTAAACATCTCTAATTTTACTGGTCTAGCTCAATAAGTTTTACCTAACTTTACGTTACCCTAACCGGTATCTTATTCACCAAGGTTAGATAATAACAATGCAAATAGAACCGTTAATTCAGGGTGTTGTAGCTCGCTCGGCACACCCGTATGGGTGCCGCGCTTCCATCAAAGAGCAAATTGAATACGTAAAACAGGCACCACAGATCAAAAATGGCCCCAAGCGCGTTTTGATTATTGGTGCTTCTTCAGGTTTCGGCTTAGCCGCTCGCATCGCCCTTACATTCGGCGGTGCAGAAGCAGACACGATCGGCGTATCTTTTGAACGCGGCCCATCAGACAAGGGCGTTGGCAGCGCAGGTTGGTACAACAACATCTATTTTAAAGATGAAGCCACTCATCATGGCCGTACTGCGGTTAACATCGTAGGCGACGCCTTTTCTGATACTGTTCGTAACCAAGTGATTGAAGCGATTGAAACCTACTTCGAAGGTGAAGTAGATTTGGTGATTTACAGCTTGGCGACAGGTGTTCGTCCAAAACCAGAATCCGACGAGTTCTGGCGCAGCGTCATCAAACCTATTGGTGAATCGGTGACGGGTGCTTCTATCCTGCTTGAAAACGACCAATGGGTTGAATCAACGCTCGCTCCAGCGACGGAAGAAGAAGCGGAAGCAACGATTAAAGTGATGGGCGGTGAAGACTGGGAAAGTTGGATCGACACACTGATCAACTCAGAATCGGTAGCCAAAGGTTGTAAAACCATCGCCTTCTCCTACATGGGACCGGAAGTAACACACCCTATTTACTTAGATGGCACGTTAGGTCGCGCAAAAGTAGATTTACACCAAACCAGCCATTCATTAAATATCAAGATGGCAAACTTTGGTGGCGGAGCGTACGCCACTGTCTGTAAGGCCTTGGTAACTAAAGCGAGTGTTTTCATCCCTGCTCTCAGCCCTTACCTTCTGGCGCTGTATCGTGTGATGAAAGAAAAAGGCACACACGAACGTTGCATCGAGCAAATGCAACGTCTGTTTACGACCAAGCTTTATGACCAACCAAAAGTGCCTGTCGATGGCGAACGTTTGATTCGTATCGATGATCTTGAATTGGATCCTGAAGTCCAAAAAGAAGTGTCGGCTTTGTTAGAGCAAATGAACGCGGACAACTTTGCCGAAATCGGCGATTATGAAGGCTTTAAAGACGAATTTATGAAGCTAAATGGCTTTAACTTTGAAGGTGTTGATTACACTCAGGACATCTCAATGAAAACGCTTAAGGCATTGAAACCGTAAACTGCCTCCCAACCCTGGCGTCTCACTTATAAGACAGTGCCAAGTATTTAAGAGTCCTGAAAGGTTTTCAGGACTTTTTTTTATCTGAAGTAATCGTCCCCCTATACTTGATCTAGTCGAGGATTTAAATGATGTGTACATCTGGCTACAAATAGAAAAATGATACTTGTTCACAGGGTGTGGGCCGACGGCAAAGGACTGCTTTTATGGGTACATTACAAACACTAGATTACGAGATACCCGAATCGATGCGGAGAAGTTGGCAAAATATCGTCAACCTCTTAGCACGCATTGCCGATGTACCCACTACACTGATCATGCGCATACATCCCGATTACATAGAAGTAAACACCACTAGCGAAACCGAAAATAACCCTTACCAAGTTGGCGACAAAGAAACGCTCGGGCACGGTCTTTACTGTGAACACGTTATCGAAAACAAATGTGGGCTGTTGATCCCTAATGCACTGATTGACGAGAATTGGAAAGATAACCCGGACATCAAGCTCGGAATGATCTCTTATTGCGGGCTGCCGCTGTATTGGCCGAACGGAGAAACCTTCGGCACTATCTGCATGTTGGATGCGAAAGAAAACCAGTACAACGACACCTACAGAGAACTTCTTGCCTCTTTCAAAGAGTCTATCGAAGCTCAGCTCGCCGTCGTTTTTCAACAACATAAGCTTGTCCGCTTGAATAACGAACTTAAAAACCGAGTTGAAACCCGCACTACTGACCTTGCACAGCTTAGTTACTCGTTGACAATAGAGATAGACCGCCGTAAAGCCGCCGAAAAGCAAGTCAGTTATCAGCAGACTCATGATCAAGGGACAGGCTTTTTGAATCGAGCAGCACTCGAACAAGTGTTAGACCAAACCTTAGATGGCATTGATACTGAGCAACACTCTTTGGTGGTGATTAACGTCGGCTTTAGCAACGCTCGAAGCATACAAACGAAATACGGCTTCGAAGCCTTTGACGAGGTGTTGAAAGAGTTTCGCTTTCGCCTCGGCCACACCGAATCCAGCTATTTTGTCACAGGAAGACCAAGCTCTAACGACGTCGTTATCATCGTTACCGGCGAAAACATAGAAACGAAAGTACAGCACCTCCTCGACGACATTAATCATGTCAGTTTGGGTAATTTTTGTATTGAGGACAATGAAGTCCACCTCAATTCTTATGTGGGTGTAGTTCAAGCCCACAAAAACAGTTATGGGAAGCAACTACTGCAAAATGCGTGTTATGCAATGTTGCTGTGTAAAGAGTCGGGCGAATCTTATCGCTACCTCTGTGAAAGTCAGTCTCAAGATATTAGTGACCATAACAAACTCGAGAGCTACTTGCTGCAAGCGGTTCGTAACGATGACTTAATGCTGTACTACCAACCGAAGGTTCTTCCACATAACCATAAATGGATTGGTGCTGAGGCATTACTTCGTTGGCGCCATCCGGTGCTGGGCGATGTCTCTAATGAAGCCCTAATTCACATGGCCGAGCAAAATGGCTTAATCTTTGAGGTCGGTTCGTTTGTGCTTCGTACGGCAATAGATAAAGCTAAGCAATGGTCTGAGCTGGTGGATAACTTTAAGATTGCCGTGAATGTCTCACCTATCCAATTGCAAAACGTTAACTTCGCAGAGCAAATTGAACACCTATTAGATACCTTTCACCTACCCGCACACTTCCTCGAACTGGAAGTCACCGAGAGCGCGCTCATTGCCGATGAGGTTGTTGCTCGTAATACATTGAATAAACTGCACAAACTTGGAGTGACATTGTCACTTGATGACTTCGGGACGGGTTATGCCTCTTTCAGTTATTTGAAAAAATACCCGTTTGATGCGATTAAAATTGATAAAAGCTTTGTGCAACAAATGGAAAAATCTGACGACGACAAAGCCATAATCTGCTCTATCATCCACATCGCCAAAAAACTGGAACTTCAAGTGGTCATTGAAGGGATTGAGTCCACTCAACAAGAGCAATTTTTGATTGGTGAAGGCTGCGATATTGGACAAGGCTTTTTGTACGGTAAGCCAATGCCTTGCAATGAATTTGAACAAAGTTTGTTTAATCAAAACCTATTAGGTGGACAATACACCTATTCTTCCTAAGCATTTCCTTTACTCTGCTGGCGGTGGTTTCTATAATCGCCGCCCGCTTCCAATAAAAAGGCCATTATCTTCATGGATCAGTTGACTGCCACGCTTAAGAAAATCGAAAAGCAGAACTATCGCGCATACCAACAAATCAAAGGTCAGTACGACTTTGGTGATTTCGACTTGTACATTGATTACGTACAAGGTGACCCGTACGCATCTGCTTCTCGCCTACGTGCTACTCGCGCGTGGTCTTTGACCGGTCTTGAATGGCTTAAAGACGAATCCCCTGCATTCCAACGCGCAGCTCGTGACTTTATTGCTCGCAGTTTTGATGAGTTTGCAAAACAAGAGAACGCCGTTTCTATCTCTCTAAGCGGTCAAACCGTTCTAGATAACACTGCAGTGCTTTTCACTGAAGAAGGCATTGAGCTTCGCTTCCGCGTGAATTTGCCAGCTGAAGGTCGCTCTGTTCTTGGTAAGAAAGCGAACAACATTTTGACGTTCTACTTGCCGAAGTTTATTCGTCGCGCAACGCTGGAGCGTGAGCTGAACAAAGATGCGTTGATTGAGCACTGTAAAGTGGTGGAAGATCAAGCGTCACTGCGTGAACAATTAGAAGCAAATAATCTTGTCGCTTTCGTTGCGAATGGCAGCGTGCTTCCACGTATTGCCGGTAACTGTGATCTTCCGATGAAAGATGCGGTCGAATTTAAAGCGCCAGAATCACTTCAGGTTACTCTGCACGCACCAAATAAAGGCTATGTAACCGGTTTGGGCATTCCAAAAGGCATCACCTTGATTGTTGGTGGTGGTTTCCACGGTAAATCAACGCTACTTAATGCAATAGAACGTTCTATCTACGATCACATCCCTGGCGATGGTCGTGAATACATCGTAACAGATGCGAATGCGATGAAGATCCGTGCGGAAGATGGTCGCTGTGTTCATCACTTGAACCTATCGAACTACATCAACCACTTGCCAATGGGTAAAGACACGGCGGATTTCTCTACGCAAGACGCGTCGGGTTCAACTTCTCAAGCGGCTTGGCTACAAGAGTCTATTGAAGCAGGCGCAAGTTCACTGCTTATCGATGAAGATACGTCAGCAACTAACTTCATGATTCGCGACGAACGTATGCAAGCGTTAGTAGCAAAAGGCGACGAACCCATCACTCCATTGGTTGATCGTATCGGTCAACTGCGTGACGAGTTAGAAGTCTCTACCATCATCGTTATGGGTGGCTCTGGTGACTACCTAGACGTTGCGGATACGGTTATCCAAATGCACGACTACCAAGCGGTTGATGTAACAGAAAAAGCCAAAGAGGTTATCGCTCAGCACCCTACTCAGCGTCATAACGAATCAGAAGAGAGCCTACAAACGTTCCGTCCTCGCGCGCTGAACCGTGTAGCACTGATGAACATTCTGACAGACGGTAAGTTCCGCGTGAATGCAAAAGGCAAAGACTCTCTTCGCTTCGGTAAAGAGTTTACAGACCTAAGCGCACTTGAGCAGCTGGAGTCCGCAGATGAAGTCAACACCATCGGTTGGCTATGGTTCCAAATCGCGCAACTTCCTGGTTGGTGTAACCACCCAGCGAAAGAAATTGAAGACATGCTATCTGGCGAATGGTACGCAACACTGCCGAAACAAGGTGACCTAGCGAAACCACGTACATTAGATGTCATGGCGGCACTGAACCGCATGCGTAAGTCTCAGTTCAAACCTTCTCGTTAATACTGAGCAACACGAATAGCAAAAAGGCAGCGATAGAACGCTGCCTTTTTTGTTTGAATTAGATTGGGGAGTATCGCCAACAAGCTCAATTTGTTACGTCGTCACGCAAAAACCTATCATCCGTTACGTAAAACATTCCATGCATCGCATAAAACCCGAAAGCGTTCTGAATCCCCATTATCTCTGTCTGGATGCCAACGTAGCGCGAGTTTGCGCCACTGCTTTCGGATTTCTGCTTTAGTCGCATCAGCACTTAACTCAAATAAACTCAGCGCCTTGGCGCGGTCTAAATCAGAAGATGAGCTTCCACCGATATAACGTTGGTATCGGCTCCAGAATTCATTAAGCAGCCTACGTACCTCACCTTCATCCGCTTCGTAGTTCTTCCAATCAAGGTAATAATCTCTTAGAGGATCATTGATATCGATACTGTGACGAGAGGCTTCAATTGCCGACATCAGGACAATATTCATTGCTTCAACTTGCAGCCAGCCGTCTGGGTATAACGTTTCTTGTAGCTGATAAAGAGCGTTCATCAGTAAGAAGTTACGTTTAAACAAGTCTTTATCTGGGGATGAATCTAATTGAGGAATGTAACCATGCTCACCAAGCTCCTGCGCGAGTGTGTGCACCTTCCAGTTTGTAGGTTGTTTTCGGAGAATGTCTAGAATCGGCCACAACAATGGGTTTTCCATATATTGCTGTCCGTTGTGGCAAACATCAAATTGTTCGTCCATGTATCCCCTAGCCGTTTTAAGTACCTGTTATTAAAGCTAGTCAATTTGTACCATAAACACAAAAAGGCTGACAGTCATAAACCGTCAGCCTTTTGAAGGAGGATCTCGTTAACTTAAATTACGCCCAGCTCTCTCAGACGCTCCATCAAATAACTGTGTGCGGTGTAACGCTCAGAAAGCACAGTATCCGGTTTTGGGTGCAGGAACAGTGGCAAAGAAATACGAGATTTTTCTTGGCGACCGCCTGTTGGGTTGATAACGCGATGAGTCGTCGATGGGAAGTAACCACCCGATGCTTCTTGCAGCATGTCACCAATGTTGATGATTAGGTTACCGAAGTCACATGGCACATCTAGCCAATCACCTTCTTTGCTCTTAACCTGAAGACCCGGCTCGTTCGCTGCTGGCAGTACCGTCAGAAGGTTGATGTCTTCATGGGCAGCCGCACGAATTGCGCCTGGCTCTTCTTCGCCAGTCATCGGTGGGTAATGCAGAACGCGTAGAAGTGTTTTATCGCTGTTGTTGATCATTTCAGACAACGCGATAGAGAACTTCTCTTGTACCTCTTTTGGTGCGTATTCTTCTACCCAGCCAAGCAGTTCTTGAGCAAACGCGTTAGCGCGGTCATAGTACTCCATGATTTCCGCTTTTAGCTGCTCAGGCATTTGTCCCCAAGGGTATACATGAAAGTACTCTTTAATATCTTTTACTGAGTGGCCTTTCGCGACTTCAGAAACTGATGGTGGAAAATAACCGTCTTGTGTTTCAACATTGAAGTGGAAGTCGTTCTTTTGCTCAGAGCAGAAAAACTCGTACCAGTTTTTGTAAATAGACTCCACCAGCTCTTGAGGGATTGGGTGGTTTTTAAGGACACCAAAGCCTGTTTCGCGCAGTGAGGTGACGAACTGTTGAGCAGCGTCGTCAGCAAGATAATCGACAGTTTCCAGTTTCATGATATTACTTCTTTTATATTAGACTGAGCGTTGAATTCTATGGATGGCCATGTTGTAAATCAAATTTTAATGAAATGTTTGTGCGCAAACGTTTTATTGTTGAGCAGTTTCGCAATATATCAACATAAAAAGTAAGCATGACCCCTGCAAAAGAAACAATTGCACACCGTACAATTAAGTGTAATCATAAACACAGTTTTCAATTGAAGGATCAATTTCTCTATGAAAAGTACTTCTACTTTATTAGGTTTAACGATTTTCTACGCGATCGTTTTTTTGTTTTCTGCGTTAGAACCAAATTCCCGCGCGGTGTGGTTTGCAGAGATCGTTCCTGCCATCGGTATTCTTGTGGCCATTTGGGCATTGTCCATTCGCTACCAATTCAGTAACACCGCTTATGTGCTGATGTTTATCTGGCTGTGTCTTCATACGATTGGCGCCAAATATACCTTTGCCGAGGTGCCTTTTGATTGGTTCAACAACTTGATAGGTTCGGAGCGCAATAACTTTGACCGCGTTGCTCACTTTTCTATCGGTCTCTATGCGTACCCTATTGCTGAATACCTAATTAACAAGAAAAAAGTTAGCGCTAAATTGGCCTGCTGGTTCGCGCTCTTTGCCATTATGTCATTGGCAGCAGGCTATGAAATCATTGAATGGTGGTATGCCGCAATCGCTGGCGGCGATGAGGGTATTGCCTTCCTAGGCTCCCAAGGAGATATCTGGGACGCCCAGAAAGACATGTTATGTGACACGATGGGTGCCATATTATCTTTGGTTTTACTGACAACTCAGCGTCGACTGGCGAAGCCACTCTAGATAAGGGTTAAAGCCCTCTACAATTGGGACTTGCACGATTTGAGCAACTTCATACTCGTGCAGGTCTTTTATTTTGTCTTCAACCAAAGCGTAAAGATCTTTGCGCGTTTTAATGATCAATAGCCATTCACTATCACTGCACACTTCACCTTTCCAAACATAGTGGCTTTCAATGGCCATGGTTTGAATGCAAGCCGCTAGTTCTCCTTCCAACAAACCTTTGATGATTTCATCGCGGTTCTTTTCTGTACCAGCGGTACTCAATACCATGCAGTATTCGTGTTGTTCGCTCATAACTGACTCTTATTTCATCGTCACCTTGCCGCCGATCATCTTGTAGGCAGGTGTTCCTCTTACTAACGTATCTCTTGCAAACTCTTGTTCACAACCCGGGCAAATGCAAGGTGTCTGAGTGAAGTCTTCTACAATGCGCTCTTTGAAACACTTCACCAGCGCGCCTTTGCCGCCTTTTCGATATTTAAACAGCTGCGTCTTACATTTCGCACAATATATCTCGACCGTTTTGGTCGGTTGTTTCTTATTCGGTTTTGCCATCTTGCTCTATTTTTGGTTTTACCCACACGTTGCTGAAATCAAACCAACCAAGGGCATTGCACTTGGCATTCTGTAGTGCACCACTGTGGTCTTTGTTCACGCCTAACCAACAGTGGAACATTGGGATCACCTGGCAGCTTTTCACAAGTTGCCTTCCCAGTTCTCGAGCGGGGAAATCAGCATGTTGCCCTGCTCGCCATTGGTCCACCAGCCCAGCCCAACCAGAGAAATCATAACCTGCACTAAACTTGTCGATGTCGCTGTAATCCAGTAACCATCCAGCTAACGCATCGTTACGGTTAGTGGCAATCCCCATGGCTTTAATCCAGATATCAACCTCTTCTGGTGATGGAGGTTGCGTGTCATAACGAAAAAATTCAACATCAATACCATGAGGTTTTAATAAGGTTCTAATCGCCTTTGCGATGACCGGAAACATCGGATGCTTCTTTTGATAAGCGACACAAATGGCTTTGTCTTTCTGAGGGGCTTCACCGGCAATGGTCGGCCTAAGGTCTATCCAGCCCGGCTTTAGACCAAACGCTTGCAGGACACCGAGCTCGATTACCTTGTCTTGAGGAACATGGGCATACACTTGGTAACTGTTCAGTGTTTGGCTTAAAAACTCCGCCCAACGCGGGTCTCTCGCAATACCTGTATTTTTATTCAGTAATAAGAATGTACAGCCCGGATCGAGCTCGACTTCGTCCGTCGATGCTTGTTTGTCCATTTGTGGTTTGGTCAGGCTTGGATACACCATCGAGGAATATGCCTCGTCGATCACCCATACCTCGACTTGATCCAAGAGCGGACGTAGCCCGAAGTAGCCATCGAATGCCGTCAAAATTAAACGTTTGTCATCGTTGACTTTCACTTGAAACGGCCCAGTTCCTACGGGCTTTCTATCAAACTCTTCCGAACGCATATTGTTTGGCAAAAGGACTTTGGCTTGAGACTCACTCAGAGCAAGCGGCAGGTACTTATCAGGACGAACAAGATGAATATCGACTGTCCAAGGTTCAGGCGAAACGACTTTTTCAATGTGTGAGAATAGATTCAATTCGCTTAATACGCTGATGCTTTCAATCACGCAATCGGTCGTGAGCAGTTCCCCATTATGGAAACGAACACCACGGCGTAAGTAAAAACGCCAATGGGTATCTGAGAGCGCTTCCCAATAATGGGCAAGGTCTGGTTGAAGTTGCTCATTGTCATCTAGCTTAGTTAAGCCACTAAACACTTGGCGCGCAATATGCTGCTCAGAGCGGCGCATCGGTTTTTGCGGGTTCAACATCGCAAGTGGGCGATAGTAAGGTAAACGGACGACCTGCTCGCCTTGACGGTGTTGTAAGCCGAGGTAGCCTTGAATCACTTGAGTGAGTTTAGCTGCGTCATTATCTAACGCCTCTAACGCCTGCCCGATTTTGCCTTCGTCTAAGTAACGACGTGCAAGGTTTTCACTGACATCACTGCGATTGCGCTTAAAAACCAGTTTAGAGAGTTTTCCACGACCTGCGGCAGGATGCCATTCGATCCAGCCTTCTTCTTCTAACTTATTAAGAACGATTCGAGCGTTGCGGCGGGTACAAAAGAGTGCTTCGGTAATGTCTTCGAGTTGCACTTCCGTGTCATTACCAGAGAACTTTTCAAACAGCGTTTCGAACTGAACGCGTAAACGAGGGCTACTCATAAAGAGGAAATTTTAGTTTTCATAACGATAAACTAAGTTTCCTCATTTTTTACGGAAAGTGCAAACTCCGACGTGCAAATTATTGAATGTCGATACCAATTTCTTGCGCTAGGTGGCGTAATTGATCTTCATCGTCGAGTTTGATCGACCATTTGGTTTCCGCACCATGCGCCAAAACCACGTTAGCACCGCGACCAAGCAGCTGAATAGCATCGGTTTGAGCTTGCAATGTAACCATCCCATTGCCGGATAGCTTAATCACGACTTCACGCTGCGTTGCGATAATTTTTCCTAAAGAGAATTCAATAACCATATGTGTATTCTCTTATTGAACCGTTTTTTCTTTTGGATGTTTTACGGCAATCGTCAAACGGCTCGTGCAAACCAAACGTCCGCGTTCATCCGTGATTTCGATTTGCCATACTTGAGTCGATACCCCCAAGTGAACCGGCTTCGCCGTGCCAATAACGTGCCCGCTGCGCATGGCTCGAATATGGTTCGCATTGATGTCCAGCCCAACGCAGTAACTGCCCTCACCAACACAGAAATTGGCAGCCAGTGACCCCAGCGTCTCTGCAAGTACAACAGAAGCGCCACCATGAAGCATCCCAAGAGGCTGATGTGTAAAGCTGCAAACTGGCATGGTCGCAGTGAGTGAGTCATCCGTAAAATCGGTATAGACGATTTGCAGGTGCTCCATCATGGTGTTTTTCGACGTCGCGTTAAGAATGTCTAGATCGATTGGCTTTTTCCAAATACTCATTTTTCGCTCTTATCTCGCCCCGTATTGCACTGGGCGATTTATCTATGAAAAGTGCGCCTAGCATAGTCCTGATCGCATTGTGACTTCAAGGTCAAACGCAAGTCTCAACGTGATCAACATAATGACTTAACGTTTCTTTACGAAGCGTTATACTATTGCTACAAAACAGAAAATATTTATATGGACCCCATTATGAGAACATGGATTAAAGCCTCAGTGCTTTTGACAATAACTGGCTTAACGGCATGCAGTTCCTCACCGACTGGTCGAAATCAAATTCTTATGTTTTCCGATCAAGAGATGTCTTCGCTCGGTGCTAAATCTTTTGATCAGATGAAGCAAGAAATTCCGATAAGCAAAGATAAAAAGGTCAACGCATATGTTCAATGTGTTGCCAAGCAAATTACCGATACGATCCCGCCTCAAGCAGGGTTTAAAAATTGGGAGGTTGTGGTGTTTGATAGTGACCAAGTCAACGCATTTGCCCTACCCGGCGGTAAAATCGGCGTTTACACTGGATTGCTGAAAGTAGCGAAAAACCAAGACCAACTTGCAACGGTTATTGGCCACGAAGTAGCACACGTTTTAGCAGACCACAGTAATGAGCGTTTGTCTCAAAGCCAACTAGCAAACGCGGGGTTGTCGCTAGCTAACGTCGCGATTGGTGCCTCTGAATACAAAGAGTATCAACAGATGACCATGGCAGCACTTGGTGTCGGTGTTCAGTACGGTGTGATACTTCCTTATGGCCGCACTCAAGAATCAGAAGCTGATATTGTGGGTTTAGGCTACATGGCGAAAGCGGGCTTCGATCCAAATGAAAGCGTTGATCTTTGGAAAAACATGGCTGCTGCGGGTGGTGGACAACCGCCGGAGTTCTTCTCTACTCACCCATCACACAGCACTCGCATCAAAGACTTACAGGCAACCATAAAAACGTTACCAGCGTCGAATGCGAAAGCGCCAAGATGTGGTTAGTTTAAATGAGTAGTGAATGCAGTTCTAAAAAATAAAGCTCCGTAATGGAGCTTTATTTTTATAGATAGACTTATGCTTTAAGTGCCGAGGATCTGCAGAGGCAAACTTAACAAGCTATCGCCTAACCCTGCGAAGTACCAAATGATTGCGATAAAACCGCCAACCGATACCAAGTACCACGCAAACGAAAACAGCTGACCATAACGTGTTAATGGCAATAAGTGGCTATGATGGCGAGTTCGCCATTCCATTACCACTTCGAGCATTCCCATCATCAACAAGAAACCAAGCAGTGTTAAGCCGAAGGTATAGCTGATGTAGATACCGAGCAACGCCGTGACAATACTACCGGCCAAACCTATCCATGTGTTCATTGAAAAGGTTATGCTTTTAAGTACATGCCCGCCATCTAACGGCAAAATTGGCAATAGGTTGAATAGGTTTAACAAGGCGTTAAATACGGCCAATCCTGCAAAGATCATCTCACCGGTCATCCAATACAAGACGGTGAACATAATGCTGAGCACCAAACCAAAGAACGGCCCCATGATGGAGATAACCACATCTTGCCAACGCGTGTTTATCTTTTCATCGCTCAGCGCCAAGCCGCCCAAGAATGGAATTAAGTAAATGCCTTTCGTCTTCATGCCAAAGTACTTCATCGCACGGATATGACCATATTCGTGGAATACCAGACACGCAACCAAAGCCAACGCAAACTCAATCGAAAACAACCAAGAATAAGCAGCCAAACTTGCGGATGCTAACGCAACCTTGATCACTTTGGCGCTTTTTAGCGCTTTCATTCCAAGCGAGACGAGGCCTATTAAGCTAAAACGTTTTTCTGCTGGTGGCGCTTCAACTGGCACTTGGCGTTCGATGTCCTTCTCGCCACGACGCCCTTCAGTCACAAGCGTTTCATTGACGCTCGCTTGGTATTTAAAATCAAACGGTTGCCAGTTTAATTCACAGCTCAATTGGCAATGCAGAACTTCCTCACCAGATGAAAGTTTAAATTCATGCAGCGACTTCCCAGTCTCATCATCACTGGCTGCGATTTGTGAAACCAGAGTGTTATCCCAAAACAGCTGTTGCCAACCTGCCATAGAGCCTTCGAGCCTCAATGGCTTTCCTAAAAATTCAATGTGTAGTAATTCCAACGCGATTTCCAATGCGACAAACACAAAGTGCGAATTATGCCTGTAATGGAATAGAACGCAAACCATGTTAACAACACGTATTTGATTAGCTTTTAACCATAAGATTTACAAAACAACTCTGGTCATACCATTCTTCAAAAAAATATCACGATAATACATGGCCTTATTGATTGCGGTTTGACCTATGCATCAAATTTAAAACGTAATATAGGCGTGATCTTTGACAAGTTAATAAACATACAATTAACATTATATTTACATTGCAGTTGTAACGCGAACCGACAGCAACTGGTGTAAAAGGCACACAACAAATACAAAGACTTCGGTCTATTATAATGACACCCTAGGAGGGTCAAGGATGAACAAGAAGCACTGCTCTCTGCTGACAATTTCAATATTGTTTGCGTGTAATGCCCAAGCTGCGGGCTTTCAGGTAGCTGAACATTCAGCATCTGGTCTTGGTAGAGCATTTTCAGGTGAAGGCGCGGTTGCGGATAACGCCAGCGTTTTAGCACGAAACCCAGCTGCGATGACACTTTTTAAAGAAGCTCAATTTTCAGGCGCGCTGTCAATCGTCGACCCTGAAGTTAACGTCTACGACACCGTTAACAATGAACACGCAAAAGACGTAGCTCCGCTGCAAATCGTCCCTGCTGGCTACTACATTAGCCCTATTAATGATCAATGGTCTTGGGGTATTGGCATGTTCACGACCTACGGTGTCGCTACTGATTACCCAGACGACATTACTGCCGGAGATATGGCAGGCGATACTGCTTTACTGTCTGTAAATATCAACCCAAACATTGCTTACCGTATCAATGAACAGTTTAGTGTTGGTGGTGGTATTAACCTTGTTTATGCCCATGCTGAATTGACTCGTCACAAGGGCGACCTTGTAAAAGTATACGGTGGCAATAAATCCGATAACCTGATAGGTATGGAGGGTGACACTTTTGCCTGGGGTTGGAACATTGGTGCTCTTTACGAATTCAACGAAAACAACCGTTTTGGTTTCGGCTACCGCTCTAAAGTCGATTTGGATTTTGATGATGGAGAGTTCAGTAGTTACAAGTCTGCTATTGCAACAGCTCCAAAAGTCGATGGTCGACTACAAATTTCGCTTCCGTCTATCATCGAACTTTCTGCATTCCACCAACTAAACGACAAGTGGGCGATCCACTATGGTTGGCAACAGACAGACTGGAGCACCTTTAAAGAGCTAAAAGCGACCAGTCCTCAATGTGATGACGGGACAGCTGGTCAATGTTTCTACAAACCAGAAAAATACGAAGACAACAACCGTTACTCCTTCGGTGGTACTTACACGCTGAATAGCGAATGGACACTGCGAGCTGGCATTGCTTATGACGAGCAAGCAGGCGAAGCAACATTGAGTATTCCTGATAGCGATCGTTTCTGGTACAGCGCAGGCGTGACTTATGCAATGAAAGAAAACCTAACCTTCGATGCAGGTTTTGCTTTTGTTAAGAGTAAGTCTGGCTCATTTACTGAAACTAACGCATTGAAAGAAGAGATAACGTTCGATTCAGAAGGTACTGCTTACATCAGTGCTGTTCAAGTGAACTACATCTTCAAATAATCAGAATTAAAGGAGTAAACCAATGAAACAAACATTCAAACTATCACTTCTTTGTTCTGCTATTCTTCTAGCAGGTTGTGGTGACGATACATCTAGCTCTGGAACATCAGATAGCCCAGTGTTTGAAGATAGTGTTCAAGAGCTTCTCGGGCGTGACGCTTCGATAGACTTTGTACTTCAAGGTGTGAATGCCGCAGTACCTTTACCTTCTTTCCTACTATTTGACACAACAGATCATACTCTTAATATTCCTGTTCCAAGAGGCGAGTCCACTGGATTGGATAACCCTGTTGTAGCAATGGGTGAATCTGACGGTTGGAGCACAATGATGCCCTTCTCGTTTGATTTAAATTTAAAGGAAGGTGTTACGCTACTAAATGACATCGTCTTAGTAAACGGCTCACCTTTTAGTCAAAACTTAAACAGCGGGGTACGTGTTGCAAAAGTTGATGTAGACCTGTCAACGGGGGCAATCAGCAACTTCCAACCTCTGACTCCCGGCGTTGACTTCCTTGCTGTTAGCACAGACTTAAAGAGTATTAATGTTATACCTCTGAAAGGTTTTGATCCTGCCTCTAACTACATTTACGCGCTTACTGAGTCAATCAAAGACAGTAACAATGCGAGTCTTGGTACATCTACTTCATACGCGAGTTTAAAAACAGCCACGGCTCAAACGGGAACGCTTGCTGCGCCTCAACAAGTAATTTGGAACATTGAAAACACGTTTGCAGAAAATGGACAAGTAGAAAGTAAAGACCAAATCATCTATTCATCTTGGTTCACAACCGCTTCTGCTGGTAACGTGATGCAAGGGACTAAAGCAGCTATTGCCACTTCGATTAACCCGGAAATAAAACCAGCCGGGGTATGGAAAGGCACTGCTAACCCTAATAACATTTCAACAGATGACTTGAATAGCCTATACACCATTGATGCCGATGATACTGGCGTTAATTTCGGCGATGCCGTAACAAACGATCCTCTATTTGCAAGTGCGTTTGGAACAGATAGCGCGGCTCTTTTGAAAGCGAATTATGACGCGCTGACTATGGCTCCAACTCTCGACTCTATTGAAGTCTATCGTGGTACCGTAAAACTTCCTTATTTCCTAAGCGATCAAGTTGATGGCGATGCGTGGAAAATGCAGCCATGGCGAAGTGGTATGCCTAGCATTTTCAAGATCCTTAACACTCTAAGTTCAGGCTCCGATGCTGATAAAGCTGCAATTTCTGAACAACTGATTGCGTTAGGCTTTACGTCATTGCCGGATCAACTTTTGATTCCTCAATATCAAGCCTTACTGGTTGGCTCGGAATTGACGCTAGCTAATGGTAATCAACTAGACGCAGAGCGAATCCTTACACAATATAGTGCGGTTCCTCAAATTAGAGCAGTAAAAGAAGTACCTTTCATCATGTTCGTACCAAAAGGCATGGGTACTGACAACGTACCATTACTTCAGTACCAGCATGGGATTACAAACCTTAAAGAAAGCGCATATGCTTTAGCTCTAAGTCATATCAGCACTGCAGTGCAAACTGGCAAGATTCCGTATGCTTTAATAGCTATTGACCAACCTCTGCATGGTCAGCGAGGTCTATCTGAAGAAATCGTTACTACGCCATCCAACCCTACTGTATTCATGAACCTAGAATATCTACCTGTAGCGCGCGATAACATTCGTCAAGGTGCAATAGATGGAATGGGATTAAGATATGCAATGAATTATGTTGGGCCATCAGAAGCGGCGTTCTCGACTGTAAATGAGGATAATGTGTCACTTATTGGTCATTCAATTGGCGCTATTACGGGTATCAGTTCATACGCTGTTGCAAATACTTCACTTAACAGCCCGGTTGACCCAATGTTTAGCTATACAACAGCAACATTAGCAAACCCAGGTGGCGGCATTGCGCCATTTCTGCTTGAATCTGGCTCATTCGCTCCTGTAATTAAACACAGCGTCGTCGCATCTTCAGTAGAAGAATATACGAGCTACTACGCTACAACGTGTGCTGCAGAGGGTATCGATCCTGGAACTTGCTACAACAAGTTTTACGATGAAATCGCCGACGCCTCTACAAAAGCTATCATTGATGCAACGCTAACCTCATTCACATATGCTGCACAAACTGTTCTTGATAACGTAGATCCTTTCAACATGGCATCTCAAGTTACCGGCTCAGTTTTAGGCATTCAAGCTAATGGGGACAACACGATCCCAAATAGTGTATCTACAACACCTACTGCAGGTACAGAACCGCTGTTTAGTAAGTTAGGACTAGAAAACACCGCTCTGGACGCATCAGGTACGCGAGTAGCTTCGTATTTTGACGAGTCTTCAAATGCACAGCACTCTACAGTCATCACTCCTGGATCGGCTGAAGAAGGCCCTGCTCATGCAGAAATGAGCTCTCAAATTGTTCAGTTTACTTTAACGAACGGCAATAGTGATGGTAGTTTATCCGTTACATCTAGCTTATTGGACGCAAGCAAATAAGTACAAGTAAACTAACCAAAGCCCAGTTTCGACTGGGCTTTTTCGTTTCTACGCTATCAAACCCTGAGTAACTTCCTCTGCTATAGTTAAATCGTTGTCTTTATCTAACTCACTTGTTTGAAAAGGAAAACTCTATGCGCGTATTGACCGTGATTGCCACTGCACTACTTCTTGTCGCTTGCGGCAGCAGCCAATATCTTATGTCTACGGACGAAGGGAAAATCATCACTTCTTACGGTAAACCAGACTTAAATGAAGATACTGGCATGTACGAATATGAAGACGTAGATGGCAAAGAAATGAGCATTTCTAAAGACAAAGTCGTACAGATTATTGAACGATAAAACACCATGCCCTCTGAAAATCAGGGGGCATTTCTCATTCACCTTGCAGAACTCTCGCCTCAATCAATAATAGTAATCAATGCAACTGATTCATCATTCGAAGTAATCAACACCTTTATTTATATTCTAGATATTATTTGTTTAGCCAATATTTTACATCTTCACTCCTTTCAGGTTGGAATATTGTAAAATCTCGCCTTTAATTCTCTAACACCCTTTTATTTCTCAGGATAAAGTGGATAATACCGCCACCAAAAAACATTACTAAGGTGAGTCCTTATGTCTATCGAAGCTACTCTGCTTGCTCGCTGCGAGTCAAAATGTGAACTGTGTTCTTCTGAATCTCAACTAACTGCTTACGCTGTGCCACCACACGGTAACGTAACGGTTGATACTGCTATCATGGTTTGTGATAAGTGTCATGGTGAGATCGAAGATCCTAAAGACATTAACCACTGGCGCTGCTTGAACGACAGCATGTGGAGTCAGGTTCCTGCGGTACAAGTAACTGCATGGCGCCAACTTACTCGCCTAAACACTGAAAGCTGGGCTCAAGACGCTCTTGACATGATGTACATGGAAGAAGAGCAAATGAACTGGGCTATGAAAGGTATGTCTGCTGACGACAAAACTGTTGACTGCAACGGCACTGAACTTAAGAAAGGTGACGACGTAACAGTAATCAAAGACCTACCAGTTAAAGGTACAAACCAAGTAATCAAACAAGGTACTGTTATTCGCGGTATCAGCCTTGGTGATGATCCTAAACTTGTTTCAGGTAAGGCAAACGGTGGTCAGTCAATGTACGTGATCGCTGAGTACTGCCGTAAGAAGTAATTTCAACATTACTTTCGAGATTAAACGGGGTTCCAATTGGAACCCCGTTTTCGTTTTTGCATCCTCTTGTCTTCCTCTCCCTTCCTTTGAGCCACCTGACGCAACGCTTTCGCTCTTAAGCATTTTCGATTAAGGTTCGGAAAGGAAGAAAATAAGATGGATTGTAGTATGAAGAAGTTAACCATCCTTGATGGCGGCATGGGACGAGAGCTTAAACGCATGGGCGCCCCATTCTCTCAACCGCTTTGGAGCGCACAGGCTCTGATTGAAGCACCAGAATTCGTTTACCAAGCACATAACAACTTTATCCAAGCGGGAGCAGAGATCATCATTGCGAACAGCTACGCCTGTGTACCTTTCCACCTTGGTCAAGAACTTTACGATCAACAAGGCAGTAAGCTAGCACGCTTTGCGGCCAAAATTGCGCGTGAATGCGCTGATAAGTCAGACACCCCTGTTCGAGTTGCGGGTTGTATTCCTCCCGCGTTCGGTAGCTACCGCCCTGACCTTTTTGAGCCAATTCAAGGCAAAGCCATTTTCCAAACTTTATTTGAAGCACAAAATGAATATGTTGACCTTTGGATCGCCGAAACCATCTGTAGCCTAAAAGAGCTCAAATGTTTGCAAAGCGTCTTTGCAAATTGCGCCAAACCTACCGCTTACGCTTTTTCCCTTAGCGACGATTCATTGGAAACCGCACTTTTACGTTCAGGGGAAACCGTTACACAAGCCATTGAGCAACTTACACAAAGCAAACAAACCGACCATACCATCAGCATTTACTTTAACTGCTCGGTACCTGAAGGGATGGCAAAAGCTGTCAGCGATACCAAAACAGTTTTAGACCAGCACAATCTTGATATTGAAATTGGGGTGTACGCGAACAACTTCACCGCTATCAAATCTAACCATGAAGCCAACAGCGCATTACAATCGATGCGAGAACTGACGCCAGAGGAATACCTAGCTTTCGCGCAAGAATGGTACCTGCGCGGAGCAAGCGTTGTGGGAGGATGTTGCGGAATTGGTCCAGAACACATCAAAGCCCTGTCAGATTGGAAGCGCTCCCTTGAAGAATAAAGGTAGCCGCTCCACTCTTTGATGAAAGCGTAGATTTAGTGAAAGTGTAAATTGCAGATACAAAAATGCCGGCGATTAAGCCGGCATTTCGAATTCGCTTTTCACTCAGATTAACGGTACATACCGATGTCTTTCTGAATGTGTGCAGATAAGTCTTCAGCGTAGTAGCTGCGAGGTGCAGAGTTATCTACGAAAAGAATATCCAGTAAGTGAGCAATCAATCCTTTGAAGTTAACCGAGTAGGTTTTCTTATCCATAGAGGTTGGTAAAGCTACATTTGTCATTTGCATTGCTTGTGCCATGATTGCCTCTCTATAAAGCAGTAATTTGTTTTGTTGGTTGTATATTAGTCATTTTTTCTTTGAGCAAAAAATGACAAAATTTGGTTTTTCAGATTAGTTTTTCTTATAAAACAAATCCATTACAAACACTAAGAATACAAAACCCAACAAACTGCATATCCATTCAATAAAGCCAATCTTTAGTTGAATAACTTGGATTTATGTGTGTAAACCCAAGTTAATTTGCAACATTTAATTAACTAAACAATCTTTTTAAGGATTTCAAATTTACAAAATACTTAAGAGTTTTGATTAGTAATATTAACGCTAGAACTATCGCTTTCTCTGTTCTTATAGATAGAAGCAATAACCGCGGTTGTCATCACTGTCACCAGGAAGGTCAAAGACCAAACGGTTGGAATTTCGTACTGGGTACCTACCAATAGCATCTTCACACCAATGAACATCATGATCACTGAAAGCGCTGGTTTTAGGTACACAAACTTATCCAACATTGCCTGCAATACAAAGTACAGAGAACGTAAGCCCAGTAGAGCAAACACGTTAGCCGCCAAAACTAGGAATGGTTCACGCGTTACCGCAAAGATTGCTGGGATCGAATCCAGTGCGAACATTACGTCCATTACAGCAATCACACCAACAACGATCAGCATTGGCGTAGCGACCCATTTACCTGCTTGTTTCAAGATCAGGTGGTTACCTTGATATTCGTCCGTCACTGGTAAGAACTTACGAATGAACTGCTCTGGATATGGGTTCACCTCTTCTTCTTCACCTTTATCGCGTGCCAGCTTAATACCCGTCCAAATGAGGAACGCAGCAAATAGGTAAAGTACCCAGTGGTATTGCGCTAGAAGTTGAGCACCGACTGCAATCATAATTGCACGTAGAACAAGCGCACCAATCACACCCCACAATAGAGCACGTGGGCGCAAATGCTCTGGCACCTTGTATTGAGCAAAGATAATCGCAAACACAAATAGGTTGTCGACACTTAAAGACTTCTCAAGCAAGTAACCAGTTAAGAATGATATGGTTGCTTTTTCATGGGTATAAACGCTATGAGGCGCGTAATAATCCCAAAAGAAATAGATTGAGCCTGCAAAGACAAACGCTAATAAGAACCAGAATACGCTCCAACCAATCGCCTTTTTCATGGTAATGACGCCGCCACGAGTCTGATAAATATCGAGAGCGACTAAAACCAAAGTAAATAGGCCGAATACACCGTACATTGTCAGTGATTCTTGCAGTGGAACAGACTGGGTTAATTGGGTGGTATTTTCGATAAGAGACATGCTTCCTCCCATGCGGAAGGACATTATTCGGGCTGACCTTCCGCAAACAATACAAACCAGCAGTCACATTACCTATGTGTCCGCCAGCCAATGAATGCGTTGGTCTCGTTGAAGTGATCACTTGATGAATCAGGTGACACCTTTATTTACCGGATAAGCTGATGCTTAACGAGATGACGATAAATAAACTTGCGCTAACTACTCCCCAAACGCCGCCATCATACGCCTGCACTGCGGGATCTCCAACAAAAAATCGTTATCGATAACAACAAAGTATTTTGTGAAGAATGTTTATCAACGTCATGAATTTGAAGCCGTTCAGATACAAAAAAGGAGCACTTATGCGCCCCTCATTTGTTGAATAGTCGGTCTTTAAAAACCAGTTAACGGTACAAAATAAACCAGTGTTGACCAAACTGCTACCCATGCTACGACAACCGCAGCATCAGCCCAATCTTTCTTCCACATACTCTCTTCCCTCTTAATCGCATGTGCATTAGAAAGAAAGCAAAAAAGATACCAATAGTCGTTACTGGTTTCTCTGAGAGTAAAGTTTGTGACCTCGGTTCAGACAGTTTGGTTCATCCGTTAGTAACTCGATAAAGCAATCTGCCATGGAAAGGTTGCTGACAAAGCCTTCACCCTTCATGTTGAGCAGTGCTTCATAGCCTTCTTTACCTTTCATTGTGTATGCAGAAGAAGCGCCACAATACCAAGATTCGTCTTCCATTTCGCACCAACGATTGCCATCGAATACCTCAAGGTTTTTAATGCGTTGTCCCTTCGGTGCATCAGCTTGATATTCAAAATTCAAATTATGTGTGTATGGGTAGCTGCCAGAACCTGTACCTTCAACCCCATTGTTGAGTGCATTGTTGATCGCACCTTCCAATGCCAAGCGAACGGCTTTTCCTTGCACCTCATAGCAACCAATCGGAACGGCAAATGGCAACAATCGTCCGGCAACATCTGCCACAGTAATATTCCCTGGGTTGAGAGATGTACGCACGCCTCCCGCATTATGAATGGCAAATTGAACCTTATGGCCACGCTTGTTGAGCGCATATAAGAAAGAATGCGCAACGGAAGGGGCAAGTTCACTGCCACCGAATTCATCCGGAATGCGAATATGGCGCTTCTTCTCTGCGACATTGGCAATCACTTGAGACTGAAGCTTACGCACTCGGGGGATATATTTGTCTCTTAAAATGGCTTGTGTCTCTGGGTGCTTTTTACAAACAACCACATTGGGTTGACCGTGGATAAAGTCACACGCTTCTTCAAAAACGCCTTGGTCTAGTTGTTCATTAAGCGTTGAATCCCAGAAAATTCGACGTCCCAACAGCAATTCATTTTGACCACTTAACATGGTTGCTTTGCCGTGTTCATCAAACTCAAGTACACAGTGCCCCATGGTTAATGCATGATAGCCAGCCTGAACCACATAAGTATCGTTGACTTTGATGCCATAAGGATCATCTTCGCCTAAGCCAATAGACGTAAAGTTACCTTGTAACCTATGACTATGGCCACCAACAATGATACCAATGCCATCCACTTGTGCTGCGAGCTCTAAATCCCCTTCATAGCCTAAATGACTTAAAAGAATGATATTTTTGATACCGGCTTGGTGGATTTCTTCAACGGTATGCTTTGCGGTTTCGATTGCGTTGATAAATGGTGTATCAACATCAGGGTTAGCAATATCGCTCATCTTGTCGATAGACAGACCAAAGATAGCAACTTTCTCTCCGTGAAACTCTTTCACTAGGTATTGCGCGCTTTGGGTGTCAGTATCGAAACTTAGCACGTTATCGCAATCGCCCATGCGATGTTCTTTATTAGGCAATTCGTTCGACAGAACCCAGTTGCCCGCGAGCAATGGGAAGTGCGTACGCTGACAAAACAGAGCAACCGGCTCATTACCCATGTCGAGTTCGTGATTGCCTAATGCCATCGCATCAATGTTAAGCGCGTTTAATAGGTCGGCGTTTGCTTTGCCTTTGAATAACGAAAAATACAGAGTGCCTTGGAAACAGTCACCTGCATGAAGAAATAACATGCCCTGACCTTGACGTTGCGCGTCGTCGCGTAACTGTTCTACGCGAGTCGCAATACGTGAAAAGCCACCAGCACTCACGTAAGGTTCTAGTGTTCTTTCGTTATCGATATTGAGTTTTAGCTGTAATGACGTTGGCTCAAAGTAGGAATGAGTGTCATTGATGTGTGCCAATTTGATTCTGACTGGCTTATGATTTTTATTCATCGTCATCTTCTCTCTTTTCATTCCTTTTAATTATTAGAACTGAATCATGACAGAATCATGAATTTTATGAAACAGAGAAATTGTCATTTCATTTTAACGTGATCAAGATTCATCTTGCGTACAAGTTTGAAAGTGACTTTACGCCTAATCGGTCTTTATTCATAGGATGAATGCTCTTAATTTTGTGAACTGAGCTTAACTTGACATGATCAATTTCATATATGCTTATGAGGAGCAAAAGAACTCTCGATAATTCAAATAATTGCAAGGAGGAGTGAGATGAGACTAGAACGCATCGAAATCTCTGGGTTTAGAGGCATCAAACGCCTTTCACTCTCTTTTGACGAACTGACAACTTTGATCGGTGAGAATACATGGGGTAAGTCTTCCCTACTTGACGCTTTGTCTCTCGCCCTGCCCGCTGACGGTTCTCTTTATCAGTTCCAAATGACGGACTTTCACGTCGACTACGCAATATCACACCCACAAACCCAGCACCTTCAAATCGTACTTTGCTTCAAAGCGCAGGATAAGCAAGAAGTAAATGCTGGGCGCTACAGACGAATTAAACCAACATGGTGTGTTAACGAAAATAATGAGCATGTGATTTATTACCGTTTAAGCGCAAGCAGAGACGGGCATAACATCACCACCAAATACGCATTCTTGGACTCCGATGGTGAAGCCAAGCAGCTGCACCATTCTGAAAAACTCGCAATAGAGTTGATGACACTGCATCCCGTGATCCGATTGCGTGACTCTCGCCGTTTCCCTGAGCCAAATCACATCAATGGTGACAACAAGAACGCTCGCATCGAGAAGCGCATCAATAACACCTGCCGCCGCCTATTTGCCATGCCTGGTCATGTTAACAAAGGTGAAGTGCGCAGCAGCCTTGATTCAATGCACACTCTGGTCGAGCACTACTTTGCATTCCGAAGTGTGAAAAAAGGTCACCCGAGAAAACCGCGAGATGGCTTGTTCTACGCCAGTCCGTCAGCAGAAAAAGGATTGTCGCAGTTTTTAAGGGAAACAAACAACAAACAAACCCGACTGCTACTTATGGGGTTGTTGAACGCGTACCTACAAGCAAAAGGTCCCACCGATTTAAGACGTTGCGCTCGCCCCATCTTGATCATTGAAGATCCAGAGGGTCGTTTGCACCCGACTCACTTATCTCGCGCTTGGAGTTTGTTGCAGTTATTACCAATGCAGAAGATCCTCACCACAAACAGTGCGCGTTTACTTGGCTCTGTACCTTTGGCATCAATTCGTCGTTTGGTTCGCTTGTCGGATCGAACCATCGCAAAATCGCTCAATACTAATCGCTTTAGTGTCGACCAATTACGACGTATTGGTTTCCATATTCGTTTTCATCGCGCCGGCGCCCTATTTGCCCGTTGCTGGTTATTGGTCGAAGGAGAAACGGAAGTCTGGCTATTTAACGAGTTGGCACGCCAGTGCGGTTATGATCTCGCAGCGGAAGGGGTTCAAATCGTTGAATTTGCCCAATCGGGTCTGAAGTCATTAGTTAAAGTGGCGCAAGAGTTTGGTATCGACTGGCATGTGGTGACTGACGGCGACCCGGCTGGTAAAAAATACGCGCACACAGTGAGAGCCCATTTAAATAACGACCAAGAGCGTCATCGCCTTACCGAGCTACCCGATAGAGATATCGAGCACTTCCTCTATAACAATGGCTTTGAAATTTTCTTTAAGGACATCATCAAAGTTCCTCATGATCATCCAATCCCAGCTAAGAAAGTCGTAAACCGCGTTTTGAAGAAACAAGCAAAACCGGATCTCGCACTCGCAATTGTTGCCCATTGCGAAGAACGTGGCGTAGATTGCATCCCCGTGCTTTTGCGCTGGACGCTAAAACGCGTGGTAACTATGGCAAATGGGAATACGTAAAGAGCGATACCCCAAAATAGACAGACAAAAAAAAGCACACCAATTAGGTGTGCTTGTATCAAGAATCAGTAATTTTGATTAACAGTATTGACCGGGATAAGTCTCAATACACAGCGGATACAAATAAGATCGGGGGTTCACTACTGTACTTGCTCTGCGAGCGAAGAAGTAGTGGCTGATTTCGCATGCAACCAAAGACCTGTTGCTTTCATTAGGTAACCAAACACGCCACCTAAAATCAGCGATGGCACCACAAGTTGCCAATTGCCGTCTGCAGCAAAAGTCGCGCATGAGCCAATGAAAGTACCAGGGATGTACGCTAACCAAGCTTGTTTCGCTTGAATACACATGAAGAACGCTACGATAGCTGTAATTACGTATCCGATGATCTCCATACCTACGTAAGTCGAGCCATAGATGATAACCATCGCCCAGAAAACACCTGTCATATTGGTAATCAAGCTTTCTGCTAGCCCTTTCAAGCCACTTGTCGGGGACGCAAAGTAACTCGTACAGCCAAGAAAGCCAGCCCAAGATAACAGGCCAAGGGAGATAGCGATCCAACCCCATACGCCAGAGAGAATGCCAGTTGTAATTGAAATAGCTAAAAGTGTGGTCATGGTATTCTTACCCGCTTCGTTAGTTTCGCACCATTTGGTTTGAAAACTGCCTTCATACATTGAAATCAGGCAGTCAATACTAGGCATATCCCCCACTAACTTCGGTGATCAAGATCTCATTAACCCCTTATTACGTTGCATGTTTTACACATAAAATTTGACGCAACCGATAAATCAACATATTTCGAAAATAACAAAATCACAATCAATTGGGCAAAATGAGCAATAAATGACAAAAAGGCCCTGCGAGATGCAGAGCCTTTTCTAAAATAACAGCAAGTTATTACGAATATCGCTTAAAGCACAGAAGGTTTGCCTTTCATCATGCGTAACCCTTCACGCTTGATACAGTCCACTAACGGGTTTTCCGCCATATCTGCTCGCCAGATAAACGATAAGGTTCGATCCATCTTGAGATCAGGTACATTTAACGCCACCAAATCCCCTGCTTCAATGTAACGTTCTACATCAAGATAAGGCAGACACGTCAAATACTGCCCGTTTGATACCAAACTTCTTAATACTGGAACGTGTTCGTATTCCCGCCACACGTCTAAATCTTCAATAAGATGGTGAATAGAGCTATCAAAAATCTTGCGGGTACCTGAACCATGTTCTCGCAATACCCATTTTGCTTGTTCAAGTTGAGCTAAGCTCACCGATGAGTTACGCGCAAATGGATGATGCGACGCTGCGACTACAGTAAGGTGGTCTCGGCACCAAATTTCTTGGTGTAAACGGTTATCGTCGCAGCGACCTTCAATGACGCCCAGATCATAGCGGTAATCCAAAACGCCATCGATGACGGCCTGAGTACTCTGTACGCCGAGAGAGATACGCATCTCTGGAAAATCATTATCAATGATACTGATAAGGTCAGGTACTAGGTGCTCTGCTGGAGTTTGACTTGCGCCTAATCGAATGTGTCCACTCAACAAATGTTGCTCGTAAAAACCCATTTCAATTTGTAACGCGTCTTGCAGTAAACGCTTTGCTTTTGGTCTTAACCACATCCCCCAATGCGTTAAAGCCATTTGCTTGCCTTGCCTTTCAAATAAAGGTCTGCCAAGCATTTTTTCTAACTGAGCAAGCGACATGCTCGTCGCCGATTGTGTCAGAGCCAGTTTATCCGCGGCCTGGCTTACACTGCCGGTGTCTGCAACTGCGTCAAATACCGCTAATTGCTTAAGTGAGTAGCGCAAAGTTTCCTCCCTAATTGGCGAGTATTCCCCATACTCTCGCAACCCCAAAATACATGCGCTGATACGCAATGAGGTTCATTTTACCTGCCTTTAAAAACTTATCAAATTATTTGATGAGGATTCTAAATATTATCAATTTTACCTGTAGCTCTGACCTGCTTAATCTGGATATGCGGTTCGGGAACACCGCAACAAAAAACAATAACACCTTCACTTTCGAGTACAGACAACGTCTCGATTTCACTAACCAAGGAGTTCATATGGAACCACAGACTAAGGAGTCATTATGGCGGTGACCAGCTCTCAAAATAACCAGTATTTCTCTCCAAAAGAAATGATGGCTGAAGCTGAGAAGTTTGCACTTAGTAAAGCAAACAAAACCAGCGGCATGACACTGGGTTTGGCAATTATGGCAGGCGCATTCATCGGTTTAGCATTCTTGTTTTACATCACAGTGACAACAGGTAGTGCGGATGCAGGTTGGGGTCTTAGCCGTCTTGCGGGTGGTTTAGCATTCAGTATGGGTTTGATACTCATCGTTATTTGCGGTGGTGAGTTGTTTACCAGCTCAGTGCTTTCGAGCATCTCATGGGCAAACAAACAAATCTCATTCGGTAAAATGCTGTCGATTTGGGGCAAGGTTTATGTGGGTAACTTCATCGGTGCAATGTTCCTACTTGCATTGGTAAGCGCTGCAGGCTTGTACCAAATGGATGCGGGTCAATGGGGCTTAAACGCACTAAACATCGCACAACACAAGCTACACCACACATTGGTACAAGCTTTTGCGTTGGGCATTTTATGTAACTTATTGGTTTGTCTTGCTATTTGGCTGACATTCAGCTCTGCAAACGCAATGACAAAAGCAGCAATGACCATCATGCCAGTAGCAATGTTCGTCAGCAGTGGCTTTGAGCACTGTGTAGCAAACATGTTTATGGTGCCGCTAGGTATCGTTATCGCAAACTTCGCACCGGAATCTTTCTGGACAGCAGTTGGCGTACCGGCTTCTCAATATGCAGATTTAAATGTCGGTCACTTTATTACTGCAAACCTAATTCCAGTAACCCTAGGCAACATCGTTGGTGGCGCCGTATTAGTTGGCTTAGCTAACTGGTGTATCTACCGTCGACCAGAACTTAAAGCAGCAAAAGTTGCATCAATTACAAACACTACAACACTCACGTCAGTTAAGGAACGCACTATGAAAAACGCATCGATTGTAAAAGAGATCATGAACCCGAGCCCAGTTACTCTGAGCGTAGAAATGCCAGTATCAACTGCACTAGATACCCTATTGGACAACAATCTAATCAGTGCACCTGTTGTTGACATTGAAAACCGTTTGGTTGGTTTCTTCTCAGCACACGACGTTATGGTTGAATTATGGTGCCAAGATTACATTCCAGCCCAAGAACAAAAAGTTGTCGATTTGATGAGCCGTGACGTAGTAGCCATTGATGCAAATGACCGATTGGTGGATGTGGTTGAATTCCTATGCATCGATAAAGACCAACTTTACCCAACGACAAGCATGGGCATGGCAACACGCTTTACTTCTCTTTCTTTAGAAGAGCGCGCTAAGAGCATCAAAGTAAGTAAGCCTCAAGTGCTTCCTGTACTAGAAAATGGTTTGATGGTTGGCGTGGTGACACGTAACGAAGTACTTAAAGCACTACGTCCAGTTTATGGCGAGCGTCTAAACCTAGTTGAAGATAACGTTCTAGAAACGGCATAAAACTATTACAACTAACAACTAGCAACTAGCAACTAGCAACTAGCAAGACAAGTTGGCACCAATAAAAAAGCGCTCTTATTTAAGAGCGCTTTCTGCATTTATGTCGTTAAGAACGAGGTATATGGTGAAGAACGAGAAGTTACTTCTTAACACCTTCGATGTGCAGTTCCATATCAACGTAGCTTGAAGAACCCATTACTGGAATTTCAAAATCAGCAAGCTCAAGACGAGTTTGACCGATGAAACCAGCACGCTCACCACCCCATGGGTCGTTACCTGCACCAACAAATTCCGCTTCGATTGTGATTGGTTTCGTTACACCGTGAAGAGTCAGATCACCCGTTACGTCAAGCTTACCGTTGCCTTTGTCTACAACTTTTGTACTCTTGAACGTCGCTTCGCTGTATTTGCCTGCGTCGATGAAGTCGCCGCTACGGATGTGCTTGTCGCGCTCAGCATGGTTTGAGTCAAGGCTTGTCGTATCAACCACTACGTTTACTTTAGAGTCAGCGATGTTTTTTTCATCAAAAGAAAAGTCACCAGAAAATGTATTAAAACGACCTTTGATGAAGCTGTAACCTAGGTGGCTAACTTTGAAGTTGATTGATGCGTGAGCACCTTTTGTATCGATAACATAATCTGCAGCGTTAGCACCAAACGGTAGTGCCATAGCGATTGCTAATCCTGTAGCGAAAAGTGACTTTTTCATTTTGAAGCTCCTAACATTTTTCTTAATGTGTTGTCTTTATCGATAAAGTGATGTTTTAGTGCAGCAACAGCGTGTAAACCTGCCATTAGGATTACAGCCCAAGCTGCGTAGAAGTGAATTTCACCTGCAATATCCGACTGGCTCGGGAATAACTCCCCTGCGCCTGGCACCGTGAACCAATTAAATACTTCGATTCCACGACCATCAGATGTTGAGATGAGGTAACCTGAAATAAAGATAGTGATGAGTAATAGATACATCACACCATGCGCGGCTTTCGCGGCAACGACTTCATAAGGTTTCCCTTCCACTTTTGGTGACGCCGTCACATGTTTCCATACGATGCGTGCCAAAGTGAGGATTGCTAATAAAATGCCCACAGAGCGGTGATAATGTGGTGCAGTGCGATACCATTCACTGTAATAGCTAAGATCGACCATCCACAAACCCACAGCAAATAAGCCGATAATGCAAAGCGCCGATAGCCAATGCATAAATCGCGCAGGTAGGTTGTAGTTCTTTACCAGTGTTTCCATCTCACGTTCCTAGATATATTCCTAAGTTGATGTTGAGCAAGAAACACAACATTAACTTATTTACCTTGTATGAAACAGATTATTTACCATCCTTTACATCCAACCAATAATACCTTTTCAAACAACTTGTTCGAAAAATTAGAAGGAACTTTAAATTACTTTAAAAACGGACAGTTAGAGTTGAACTTCTTGCTCGATCTCATACAGTTCATCATTCATCTCAAGCATACGTCGTTCAATAACGGCTTTTGCGTCCTCAATGCCTTTGTTGTAATAAAAAGGCGCCAGTTTCTCCGTGATGAAATCAATCAAAAACTCACTATCAAATTGACCGATTTCCACTTCTAACTCGTCTTGCATATATTCTTGGATGGCGGCTGCCAACGCTTCTTTTTGTGCTCTTTCTAGTTTGATCATATTTTACCTGCGGAACTCTATTATCAATTTTGATGTTTAGATCAAGAAGTTGCCTATCGAAATTAGTCTATCCTAAAAGGACTATGCTAACCTTTCGCCGTTCAATTTGTTAACCGTTAAGGGATATTCTTTGCTACTCGACTTAGTCATCCAAAGTGTCAATGATTTTCAGGACGATTGCCTCAAACTTTGTGAGAAGCATTATCCTGCGGTGCATAACCAAGGAATGAGCGAACACCATCTAGGAATGGCCTTCGCAAGACGAATGGAACATACGTTTCGTCACTTTGGCCACAGCAGTGTCATCAAACCCATTGAAGTACTTGATTCTCCCGACTTGCCTCACCATTATCGAATCACCTCTGAGATAGGCACAGTTTGGGTATTAAGTCATCATATGGTGAGTGCTGGTAATTCTTGTCGAGAGAACTTGCTCTCTTCCATCATGGAATGGCAAAGCGAATATGGCTATGCCCTACAGCCCAACGACTTGTTGTTTTTAGTCAGTGACCACTGGATCAGTCGCAGCAAAACTAGCCGCGAACTTTTGCACTGGTGGATGGGTGAACTTCCTGAGCCAATCACTGAATACACAGAACAAGGCATTACGCTTTACACAAGCGAGTCACAGCTGACCCGCTCACTTGATACGCGCTTTGGTATTAGTCCTTGCTACATTAAATTTGGCCATCCTTTGCGCCGATCGAACAAGCAACAACTGGTTCGAAAATACCTTCAACTTTATGCGGTCTTACAGTGGTAGCATCAAATTGCAACGGGTAGATTATCAGCCCGTTCATCGATTTGTTTGATGCTGGTCGATATTTCTGTTCAATCAACGCTAACTCTCTTGCCTTAACCCCACTGCCACAATTAGATTCAAACTACTGTAGTAAAACTAGATGCACAACAATCAGTTAAGCATCAGTGGAAGTATCTTGGTCTAGGTTACAACAATAATGATGAGCATCACGCAGCTGCTTGGCTGCATTTCAAAACAATTAGATGGGCAGTATATTGCACACTACAAGCAACTGACGCTGAGGAGTGTGTTTCAACCTATTTATCAGAGAGATCTTTCTATCATCGGCCTTGAAGCTCTGGTTCGTATTAGTAACCAAGACGGACAAATGATAAGACCAGACCAATTTTTCCAATCCAATACCATCCCAGTAAAAGACCAAATTAATGTCGAGCGATTAAGCCGTCTGATCCACATCAGTAATTTTGGCCAATCCAAGTTTAGCAACAAAAAGCTTTTTCTTAATGTCTTACCTAAAGCAGCAGAAATGCTAGCGAAAGACATGTCGTACAGCAACCTATTGAAGCAAGCCATCATCGAAGCAGATCTTCGCCGTGAACAAATCGTGATGGAATTAGTGGAGTTGGATGCGAGTGACGAGAACTTTCTCTATAAAGCAACGAAAGAACTCAGTGATAACGGCTATATGCTTGCCATCGATGACTACGGAGTTGACGCCTCAACGGTTGAACGCGTGAAATGCGTAAGACCAAACATCATCAAAATAGACCGATCATTACTGTTGCGATATGAGAGTGGCGACTTTGCGTGTTTGATGAAAGCATTGTCTTTGGCAAAAGATATTCGCTCAAAAACCGTTATAGAAGGAATTGAAACCGAACATCAACTTAATTTAATGAAAAAGCTCGGTTTCGATATGTATCAAGGCTATTTACTGGCGATGCCTCAAACACTTGAAGCCTACCAAGAAGTTAAGACGGCGTAATCAAAGTCATTGATAACCGCCATCACCTTTTATTTTCGGTTTTTACCGCGGTTTTTATGAATAGCGAGTTTCGCTTTCATCTTACGTTTTTCCGAAGAGCGACTCTTACGGCGACCACCACCATTACGCTCTGGCTCAACCTCTTCGATTAAACTCGGTTCGAAACCTTCTAACCATTCTTGCGGTAAACGTTGGTCAAGTAGGTTTTCAATCGCCGTCAATAAGTACTCTTCGTCGCGGCTCATTAAAGAAACCGCCAAGCCTGATTTACCAGCGCGACCTGTACGCCCGATACGATGAACATAATCTTCGGCTTTAAACGGCATATCGAAGTTCACCACTTGCTCTAGCTCTTGAATGTCCAGACCACGAGCAGCCACATCGGTTGCGATTAACGCACGTACTTTACCTGCTTTAAATTCATCAAGAGCACGTTGACGAGCACCTTGAGATTTGTCGCCGTTGATAGAGACCGCTTTGATCCCATCCAGTTTAAGCTCTTTTGCTAGCTCATCACTCCCTTGCTTGGTTTTTGTAAAGACAAGCACTTGTTGCCAGTTACGAGAACCAATTAAGTAAGCCAATAGCTCACGTTTACGCTTTTTATCAACTGGATAAACCATCTGCTTAACAGTTTCTGCCGTAGTGTTGGCTGGCGACACTTCCACTTCGACTGGGGAGTCCATCAGCTTATAAGCAATGGTTTTAATGCGCTTCTCAAACGTTGCTGAGAACAGCATGGTTTGTTTGTCTTGAGGTAAACGACGAAGAATGCGTTGCAGATCTGGCCAGAAACCCATGTCTAACATGCGGTCTGCTTCATCAAGTACAAGAATGCCCGTTTTAGCGATGATTACATTGCCGTTAAACAAGTGATCCAGTAAGCGACCTGGCGTCGCGATAAGAATATCTGCGCCCTCTTCCAACTTTTTCTTTTGAACGCCGATGCTCGTACCACCATAAACACAAACAATCTTAAGGTCCGTATTTGCTGCGTACTGAGTCAGGTTATCCATAACTTGTTGAGCAAGCTCTCGCGTAGGTACAAGAATGAGTGCTTGTGGTGCGCCGTTACGTTTCTTCTGCTGAACCGATTGGATGATAGGTAAGCCAAATGCGGCAGTTTTGCCAGTACCTGTTTGCGCAGCAGCCAGGAGATCTTTGCCTTCCAATACGTGTGGAATCGACTTTTCTTGAACAGGTGTCGGAGTAACAATATTCATACCGCTTAGGGTATCAACCAACTGTTGTTCAATGCCAAGATCAGCGAAATTAACGGACATGATAAACCTCATAATTTTTGGAGCGCAGAGTTTACCAGAGCGCCTTTGGTCATACTACCTTTAGCAGACAAGGCGCTATGAAATTATTGAGTTATGAATGAACTCACTTACGAATTCACTAACTGTTGATGGAATTGGCTGGACTGCTCCAGAACATCTTGATAAAGAGTCGAAAACTTCCCTTCCAATTGTTCATATTCGCGATCGAGAACTTCAAATGTCGTAGTGAGGTCGGCCATACGAGGGCTTCTTTGTGACATTCGATGAAGCGCAAACTCAATGTTCTCTAAATCTCGATAAGACTGCAGCCACCCTCCACTCCACATTCGACTGTGAAGCAATAAAAATCTTGGTGGTAACTCATCAGAGACTTGGTTATTCACTTGCTGATACGCGTATCGGACAAACGAATCTAAAGACTGGTGACTAAATGCATGCCAGTGCTTCGCTAAGCAATGGTCCCAAAACATATCCAGTGCAATTGGCGCAAAGCGACGTGACACGCCCGTAAAATGCGGCTTGCACTCTTCAACAATGGAATGGTGATCGGTGATGCGATCGACAAAACGGTGGAGTTTTATGCCATTGGAAATATCAGAGTGATACTGCTTGCTTGGATCTCCCTTTACGAAATCTCCAAGCAAGTTTCCCATTAAATGGCTATTACAGTGATCTGCAATATGCAGGTGGGCTAGAAAGTTCATTAGACGCTGTGAGTGGCCTTTTGGCTCGTCTTACATGAACTTAAGTATAACGTCTGTTGTGACGCGGTGAGAGTACTAATTGTACTTATTCGGCTTCGTCTTCTGAGCCAATGTAGTCCGACAAGATAATACCGATTTCAAGTGCATCAAGCATCTCTAGGCATTCGTCGTTGTGGTATTGGTCGCTCATTGTGACCTCCTTTGTGTTACATCTCCTGAAGCAATCTTGCTTCAATCTTTACTGCCATTTCTTTTCTTCATCGATGACAGCAACTCCTTTTTATAGCCTTTATATGACACATTCATGACAGCGAGAAGTAAAGATTTAGAAAGCTATGACAGAAATCATAAGTAAACGTTTGCGCAACATCTCTCCTAACCCACTGACTTTTCGTCAAATTTGCCGCTAATTCATATGCAATTCATTGTTAAAATTAATCAATGTAATTGTCATTAATAGATATAACATACCGTTAGATGTGATCACAGTTCTCATAATTTGAAATCAATCAACTACTCGTTACATATTTTGCTGATTACCATCTCATATTTTGTTTCGATAGTTCTCTAACTTAGTTCACCCCTTTTCATCTCAAATGGAGCGATTAATGAGAGAAGTTGAGTTTAGAACGATAGACAAGCTATTTATTAAAATGTCTATCAACGACAAAATCTGGGTCATTTTTCTTCTATTCCTAGTGACTCTGACTTCAGTGGCAGGAAGCCGATATTTCAATGATATTCAGCAGTTTGAAGAACAGTCTATCCTTACTGTAGAAGCCAAACTTGCGGGTATTGTTCAAGCGCAGCCTCAAAGCTTGGCGAACCTAAATGGTGTGGTGAGTACAAGTAACGCCGGTGATGCGACGTTCAATAATGGAACGGTAACGGCTTACGCAAAGCTGAATTCCGGTCAGGCAATCCAACTGACAGAAAACCTTTCACGCCAATTTGAGCAAGCTAAATCTGACGCCCTGACCTCTTTTCTTCTTAGCTTTCTTTGGGTGGTGCCGTTTGCCCTATTCAATTACTGGGTTGCCACTTTCCTTGGCGGCGCACTTTGGGTGCTTTACACCACCACACAAAAGATTGGTGAAGGAGACTTAACCTCTCGTCTTGGTTTCCATCCAGGGCGAGATGAGTTTGGTACAATTGGCTGTGCGCTCGATAAATCAATGGATACGCTAACTGAATTAGTAAACAGCGTAAAAGACAATGCCAATACAATGAGCGAAACTTCTGCCGCGTTCGAACAAGACATGAAGTTAAGTGAAACTCAAATTGCGCATCAGTATCAAACGCTGGATTCTGTCGCCACGGCAATGGAAGAGATGACGGCGTCAGCAAAAGAGGTGTCGAGTATTTCTCAACAAGCGACACTTCAATCAGACCAAGATGCCCAGCAGATTGAAAATAGCCGCGCTCGCGTTCAAAGCGTCATTTCAGAGATTGAAACCCTTTCAAGTTACATCGAACAGGCGTCAACGTCAGTAAACAGTTTGAATGAAAACACGACGCAGATTAATGATGTCATCACGACGATCAACGCCATCTCAGAGCAAACTAATCTACTCGCATTAAATGCTGCTATTGAAGCCGCTCGTGCCGGTGAGCAAGGCCGTGGGTTTGCCGTAGTTGCAGACGAAGTCCGCACCCTTGCAAGCCGTACCCAGCAAGCGACGGTTGAGATCCAAGCCATGATTGAAAAGCTTCAATCTGAGAGCCGAAACATTGCATCAATTACTGAGCGTACCGTTCAGCAAGCTCAAACGAGTAGTCAATTGATCGATGAAATTGGAGGGGACGTGACTGCTATTGCTGATTCTGCACGATCTTTGATGGACATGAGTATTCAGATCTCGACGTCGGCAGAAGAACAAAGTGCGGTTGCAAATGACATTGCATCTGAGCTGTCAGATATTCGCTCACAATCCAACACCATTCGTGAAGTGGCACAGCAATCGACAGTAGGCGTAACCAATTTGACCCACGCTTCTGTTTCACTTGGCGAAGTATTAAAACGCTACCGAACGGCTTAAATACCGTTTCGCCATCAGGTGAGTAGGTTCAAATCGATACAATCTAAGGGATATCAAATGCAAAGGGCTCCGTTTTTGGAGCCCTTTTTCAGTAGGTGTTTTAACGTTGCCTAGGAAAGCACCATAGAGTTTTCCCGACTTGTAAACAAACGTGTATTTATTTAATCAAGTATTAGCTGAGTAGCAAATTAATTTACTTTGAAGTGAATCGAAATAATCTTCGGAATTTGATGAAAGAATGTTCAAAGGATAGGTGTTCAGCTATTCTAGATCTTGCCAATTTAATTTTGCTGCTGGTGAACAATATGAATAATTACAAAACAAAAGACACTGAAGATCTTCAGTGTCCACTCTGCCAATGCGATGAATATATGATTTCATCCGACGGTGAAAAATTCACATGCGCCTCTTGCGGGTTCCACACGAAAAACTTCTCTTCCATCCAATGTTTGCACCAAACTCCGTTTCTACAAGCCAAATTCAAACATATCCATAGCTTGAGTAACGTTTGTCATTAAACTGAGCAGCCTAAGAGCTGCTCTTTTAGTTCGTCAAGATGATGAATTCGGATAACGCGCTCATCTTCCACTCGGTTGATTGGCGCGCCGTTGTAAAGCTGCACTGTTTTCACACCTGCGTTTAATCCTGCCTCAACGCCCTTTGGGGTGTCATCAATATACAAACAATCGCTTGGCAGAAAACCCATATTCATCGCGCTATACATGATCAAATCAGGCTCTGGCTTCCAACTATTCGCATCGAAAGCAGAAAAGACTTTTCCTTTAAACGCATCTAGCAGCCCTGTTAGCTCAAGCGAGTATTCAATTTTGTCTTTCGGTCCATTAGAAGCCACACAATACTCGATGTTGTGTGAATCCAAGAATTGAATAAGACGCTTTGCGCCATCCATTGGTTTTAGGTGGCGGACAAACAGCTTCTGTAGCTCCACACGGTATTGTGGTTCAAGAACATCAATAGACACATTAACGTTCATGAGCGCTTTGGCATCACGCAGGATATCGGCCAACTTGCCACCTTTGAAATGTGCAACACACTCTTCAAAACTCATCTCTACGCCGTATTGCTCAAACACATTAACCAATGCCTGACAGCACAAACTTTCGCTGTCGACCAGCGTACCGTCACAATCGAATATGACGCACTTAATATTGTTGATAGCCATACGCCTTTCCCCCGCCAACAAATATCTCAAACCATTCGTTGAACAATTAACGTTGTTCTTATTAACTTATTTATTTGTACTAAATATGTATCAACATAATAGGTAAGTTTTGAAATGTTTAAACGACAGACTTGGCATTTCGTAGAAATGAGAAAAGGGAATTAACGTTTTTCTAAGCAAGATCACCGAATGAAGCCCCATAAGTTAGAAATATGAAACTTCACTCAGCAATGATAGATTGAATTAAATATCGTTATCTGGATACATAAAGCGCACTTCTATAAAGTCATCTAAATTATCCAGTAGTAATTGACTCAGGGCTGGGTCAAAGTGTTTGCCTTGCTCACGCTTGAAAAGTTCAACCACTTCCTCAATTGTCCAAGCACGTTTATAGCAACGCTCACTTAGCAGAGCATCAAACACATCCGCAATCGCAACAATACGTGCAAAGAGATGAATCTCTTCCCCCTTCAATCCATTTGGGTAGCCAGTACCGTCCCAGCGCTCATGGTGTTCATGCGCGACAACCGCAGCCAATTTGGCAATTTCGCCCTCGCGATTGCTCAGCAGTTCATAACCTTTGACGGTATGACGCTTCATGATCTCCCATTCTTCTGCGTTCAACTGACCGTTCTTATCGAGAATGGACTCCGGAACCGAGATTTTGCCCACATCATGCATTGGGCTGATCACTTCTATCATTTCGACTTCTCGGTGACTCAATCCGCAAAACTCAGCCAAAGTTGCCGAGAGTCTCGCGACGCGCTTAACGTGTTGACCGGTTTCACCGGAGCGCGACTCTATGGCTTCACCAAGAACGTGAATCATCTCCTTCTGCACATTCAAAGTACGCTTTTGCAAGGTGACGATTTTACGGTTTTTCTGATCGATGACTTTACGTTGTCTAATCGTCATGAACTGGCTAACAATCACCAAAGACAGCAAAACAATCAATGCACACGCAAACAAGAGTAACTTAATGTTCACTTGAATCGCAGGTGGTGGTGAATTGATGATGTGCGCGCTTCTTGGCACGTCGAATCGACTAATGCCGTAATGCTCCAACGCGTTGTAGTCTAATACCGCCTCAGAAATCAGTTCGTCCCCGACCTTAGTCATTGAGAGACCAAGCTTGCTCGCCATTAGCTCTGACGCAGAGTATCCATATTGTTCAGAGCGATTAACGAATCCCCCAAGAATGCCGGGCTCATCCAAATACATTTCCCACAACACAAATACCGGTGCGGCACTTTTCTTACCGACCACATGAGCCACTTCTTGGTATGAATGATAAGCCCCTTTTTCCAGCTCAGTATTAAAGTGAGTCAGTAATACTGCATCGTTAGGGTCAATATTTTTTAACCGGTTGGACGCATCCGCCAAAGTCTCATCGCGAAGCTCAATTACGTTTATGCGCGGATACTTTGCCATCTCCGCTATGACACGCTTATGAATAAGCTCTGATGTCATACTACGATCAGCTAGGTAATACAGGTTTTTAATACCTGGGCGCAATTGATTAATGAGTTTGATGTTTTCTTCTACGCGGTCTTGCTCGTAGAGAATACTGCCATCTGTACTGAGGCTATCTAACGTGGCTTGTGTATTGTTTATGCCCACAGCAACAAGCGGTGTGGAACGATTTTCATTGGAGAGGTATCGCTTGGCAAACTGCAAGGCCGCATCATCTGAAATGATGACACCATCAAAAGTATAGTCAGCATATTTGAGCTGTAAGTAGTTCGCCATACGCTCAAAGTAACCATCAGAATGCACACGCTTGGCATCCAGATATTCGATGGATAATTTTACTTCATTGTTGGTTTGCTCAAACCCTTCTTCGATCCCGTTTTGAATGTCATTTGTCCATTGGTAGGACGGTTCATACGAGTGAAGTACCAGTATTCTTTTGATTTCCCAATCAGATTCATCAGCATTGACTGCGGCCGTCCCTAAGCACATTAATAGAGCCAATAAACGCGTCAAACGCTTAGTCATGTTTTACCCAGCCGAGAAAGGAGTTGTGCTTATATTAAATGTCGAAGCCCAAACGAGCCTCGACTTGAATCAATTTTCTAAGACTATTGTTTCATACAATTTTTGATCGGCGTTCAATTTTTTCGCTAAATCTGAGACAAACTGAGTCTTATCTAAATTTTGAGAAACCACAGTGTCAGAAATAACGGTATTGCCTTCATATTGACTTACAATCGCGGCGCCAACGGCTTCGCCTTCAGCGAAACCAACATAAAGTTCAAATTCCGGTGAGAGTATGATTTGAGTAAGGTACTCGACAATCATTTCTTGCTCATGCTTATCAGACCAGCGTTGCGACTGCAAAATAGAAAACATGACCGTAAGTCGATGAAAATCGACAAGAAAGATATCTTCAGCGGTCAAACGCTGCTCTTTATCTAATAGTAAAGACTTTTCGACAACTTGGTACGATTGCTCTTCAAGCATTCGTGTGTAGATTGCGCGGCCTTCCAAACTTTCTTTTGTTGGAAACTCAACTTCCACCAAATCATGCAACCACGCGTTTTTTCTTTTAATGCTTTCTAACTGTTGTTCGTTCATTTTCTTACCTTAAGCGCTGCTAATGATGAAACTTACAGCGAGTAAAAGACAGGACTTTGATTAGAAATGTAGTGCTCACCTGTTCTGGAGCGGTACATTAGCATGAAGCCTCTTACAAACCTAGCTAAAGTCCTGAGGTAACGCCAAATTTTGTTTTAACCGTGCACGTCTGATAAATTGAGTTAATAAATTAGCCTATTTAAGGGAAGAAAAATGAAAAAGAGCTTGCTTGCGCTTGGATTGATCACTGTATTAGCTGGCTGTAGCGACAATGAAGTCGGTGACGTGTCGCTTGGTATGTTCACAATGAAAGACATTAAAATCGGTCACCTACAAGATGAAGTGGTGACAGGTGTTACTTGTCACATCGCTTCTATTGAAGCAAACCTGAGCTTGTCCGATCCAAGTGACAGCTCTATCTCTTGTCGCCAAACTGGTGACATTACCCCAGAAATGATTGCAAAAATCGATAAGAGCAAGTCTGGTGAAGTGGTCTTTAAGAAGTCGAAGAGTATCTTCTTCAAAACCATGAAAGTGCGTCGTATCTACGATCCTGAAAACCAAACATTGCTTTACTTGTCTTACACAACGAAAGAGACAGAAGGCAGCTTTAAGCACAGCCTATCAACGGTCCCATTGTACGGAACCAAAGCTTACGTCGAACCGACTGTAACTCCTACGAATTAACCCCAAATCGCTTGTAAAAACATCAGCCCGCTGCATTTTTCAGCGGGCAAATTTCTTTGTAATAAAACGCAACGAATTTCAAAATTTTGTGATACAATCCCGCCTCTTTTTTTCTCACTCAAGAACAAGCATGAAGTTTCCTGGTCAGCGAAAATCTAAACACTACTTTCCAACTCACGCTCGAGATCCATTAGTCAACCAAATCCGACAGGCGCCTAAGCTGTACCGCCCAACGATTGTCGGTGTTGGTCAAACCATCGTTGATATCGAAGCGCGCGTAGACGATGCGTTTTTAGAAAAATATAACCTTAGTAAAGGTCATTCTCTCGTTCTTGAAGAGAGCAAAGCAGACGCATTGTATGAAGAGTTAGTAGAACAAGGTCTGATTACTCACCAATACCCTGGTGATACTATCGGCAACACACTACATAACTACTCTGTTTTGGCTGATAGTAAATCAGTACTCTTAGGCGTAATGTCGAAGAACATCCAAGTGGGTTCTTTCGCATACCGCTACCTATGCCGCACCTCTTCTCGCATGAACCTTAACCACCTGCAAACGGTAGATGGTCCTATTGGTCGTTGCTACACGCTAATTTCTCAAGACGGCGAGCGTACCTTCGCAATTAACGAAGGCCACATGAACAAGCTGTCTCCGGAAAGCATCCCTGAAGAAGTCTTTACTAAAGCATCAGCTCTTGTGGTTTCTTCTTACCTTATGCGTGGTAAGAAAGAAGACCAAATGCCTCAAGCGGTTCAGCGCGCAATCGAATTTGCTAAGAAGCACGAAGTCCCTGTAGTACTGACTCTAGGTACAAAATACGTGATTGAAGGCAATGTAGAATGGTGGCAAGAGTACATTCGCGACAACGTCTCTGTCGTTGCAATGAACGAAGAAGAAGGCGCCGCACTAACAGGTGAAACCGACCCTCTTGCGGCTGCAGATAAAGCACTTGAGTGGGTAGACCTTGTACTTTGTACTGCTGGCCCAGATGGTCTATACATGGCGGGTTACACGGAAGAGAAAGTAAAACGTGAAACCACACATGACATTCTTGAAGGCTCTATCGAAGAGTTCAACAAGTTTGAATTTAGCCGTGCAATGCGCAAAGACGACTGTAAAGCACCAATGAAAGTGTACTCTCATATTGGTCCTTACCTTGGTGGCCCTCTTGAAATCAAGAACACCAATGGCGCAGGTGATGCGGCACTGTCTGCACTTCTGCACGATATGGCGGCCAACTCTTTCCACCAGAAAGAAGTACCAGGTTCAGAGAAACACGAAGTACGTTGCCTAACTTACTCTTCTCTATCTCAGATTTGTAAGTACGCAAACCGCGTAAGCTACGAAGTACTAACTCAGCACTCTCCTCGCCTATCTCGCGCACTACCAGAGCGTGAAGACAGCTTAGAAGAGACATACTGGGATCGCTAAGAACCAAGCACTTAGAGCAAAAAACACGCAAAGGTCACCATTAGGTGGCCTTTTTGTTTTGATCTAGCGCAGTATTTAGTGTTTTTTGTTATGATGTAGCACGCTAAGGCGCACGAACTGCTTTACACCTCTTATTTTACCAGTATTATTCTCGCGCAAACGTTTGCGCAACACTAAGCAAGCTTTTACTTGCCTAGTGTTGATCGCCACGTGTTAGCCATTTTTTGGGAGTATCCATGCAGTCTGATATTGAAATTTGCCGAAACACACCTTTGTCTTCTATCGCTACTGTCGCCGCAAACGCTGGTCTTTTGCCACACGAACTCGATACGCACGGAAAACACAAAGCTAAAGTTCATCCCCAATGTCTTGAGCGTCTAACTGACAATCAAGATGGTAAATTGGTGTTGGTCACTGCAATTACGCCTACCCCACTGGGTGAAGGCAAAACGGTTACCACAATCGGTCTATCTCAAGGTCTATCCAAGATGAACCAATCTGTGATGGCGTGTATTCGTCAGCCTTCTATGGGGCCTGTCTTTGGGGTCAAAGGTGGCGCTGCTGGTGGCGGTTACTCTCAAGTGGCGCCAATGGACGAGCTCAACCTTCATTTAACTGGCGATATCCATGCTGTCACGGCCGCGCATAACCTAGCGTCAGCAGCACTTGATGCTCGTCTCTATCATGAACAACGTGAAGGTTACGATGCATTTGAAGCTCGAACGGGTTTAAAAGCGCTGAAAATCGATGTTGAGCGAATCACATGGAAACGTGTGATGGACCACAACGACCGAGCACTGCGCATGGTAAAAATAGGCTTGAATGAAGAAGGTAAGAACATCAACGGCTTCGAACGTGAAGAAGGTTTTGATATTTCTGCCGCGTCCGAACTCATGGCTATCCTTGCGCTAGCAAATGACCTTAAAGATCTTCGTCAACGTATTGGTCGCATCGTCGTTGCTTATGATTTGAATGGTAATCCAGTAACGACTGAAGATTTGCAAGTTGCCGGCGCCATGGCGGTCACATTGAAAGAGACCATTGCCCCTACTCTAATGCAAACGCTTGAAGGCGTACCCACTCTGATCCACGCAGGTCCATTTGCCAACATCGCTCACGGTAACTCTTCCATCATTGCAGACCAGATTGCATTAAAACTTTCTAGTTACGTTGTCACGGAAGCTGGGTTTGGCTCAGACATGGGCTTTGAGAAAGCCTGTAACATTAAAGCATTAGCCGCTGACCGTGCGCCAGATTGTGTGGTCATTGTCGCGACCCTTCGTGGTTTGAAAGCAAACTCAGGTCACTACGACTTACGACCAGGTATGGCGATTCCGGACTCTATTTTCAATCCAGACCAAGCCGCACTTGAAGCCGGATTCGAAAACCTGAAATGGCACATCAATAACGTGCATAAATACGGAATCCCTGCAGTTGTTGCCATCAACCAGTTCCCACAAGATTCAGAACAAGAATTGGCAGAGCTTAAAGCATTGATTGAGCGCTTTAACCCTGAGGTAAAAGTGGCAGTAAGCACCGCATTTGCACAAGGTGGCGAAGGCGCTATTGAACTCGCACAGCACGTTGTTGAAACTTGTGAGCAAGGCGCTCAATTCCGCCCTCTTTACACCAAGAAGCAATCCTTGAAAGAAAAGCTGATGGCAGTATGTGAAGTGGGCTATGGTGCATCAAACATCGAAATGAGCGAGCTAGCGAAACAACAACTGGCACACTTTGAGAAATTAGGCTTTGATGACTTAGCGGTGTGCATTGCGAAAACACCGCTTTCAATCACAACGGATTCAGCCATAAAAGGCGCGCCAAGTGGTTTTACCGTACCAATTCGTGAGCTGCGTTTATGTGCCGGCGCGGGCTTTGTTTACGCACTGTCTGGGAACGTAATGACTATGCCAGGTCTGCCAGACAAACCTGCATTTATGAACTTAGATCTTGACGATCAAGGCAATATTATCGGCCTTTCATAAAAACAAGAAGATTGACGGGAAACGGGAGCCATTTGGCTCCCGCTTTGTTATGAACATGCTCTAACATACTGTTTTTGAACCTCTTTACATTGTAAACCGGCTTTTGAAAATTGGAGTAATTACACCACTCTCACCACTATAGTGCACAGTATATTTTCCCACTCCCTAATATAGTGCAGCGATAACACCCTCTTCTGCTGAGTGCATTGATTTTGTTAACAAAATTCTATGGCTCGAATCTTGTACTACGTTATATAGCATTACCATTTATAAGTTCAAAGGACACTCAACAACGTCACTCGAAAGCCTCCTGCAGTTGGCTAACTCCTCGGGCTTTAAGTCGCTTTCGAAGTACGTAATACAAGGGAAAGGGAACATTATGCAAGACGCACTCGCTGTAATTTTAGCTGGCGGTATGGGATCAAGATTGAGCCCACTTACCGATGATAGAGCCAAACCAGCCGTCCCATTTGGTGGTAAATATCGTATTATCGATTTCACTCTAACTAACTGTCTTCATTCAGGTTTGAGGAAGATATTGGTTTTAACTCAATACAAATCACACTCGCTACAAAAACACTTGCGAGATGGTTGGTCGATCTTTAATCCCGAACTTGGTGAATACATCACAGCCGTTCCACCCCAAATGCGCAAAGGTGGTGCATGGTATGAAGGCACAGCAGATGCCATCTACCACAACATGTGGTTACTCTCTCGCAATGATGCCAAGTATGTGGTTGTTCTTTCTGGTGACCATATCTACCGCATGGATTACGCTGCGATGCTGGAAGAGCACAAAGAAAACAGCGCAAAACTCACCGTTGCTTGTATGGATGTCCCGGTAGAGGATGCCACGGCTTTTGGTGTAATGGGCATCAAAGAAAACGGCTTAGTTGAATCCTTCATCGAGAAACCGGAGAACCCGCCTACCCTGCCTGATGACCCAACTCAGAGCCTTGCCTCTATGGGCATTTACATCTTTGATATGGACGTTCTGCAGGAAGCACTAGAAGAAGATGCAAAGCTTGAAGACTCAAGCCATGACTTTGGAAAAGACATCATTCCTAAGCTGATCGACACTCAATCCGTTTACGCTTATAAGTTCTGCGGTAGTAAAGGTCGTGTAGACAAAGATTGTTACTGGCGCGATGTAGGGACGATCGATTCTTTCTACGAGGCCAACATGGATTTGTTAGAACCCGTCCCACCAATGAACTTGTATCAGCCAAATTGGGCAGTGCGTACTTATGAAGCCCAATTTCCACCAGCAAGAACCGTATCATCGGCGACAGGTAATGAAGGGATTTTTATTAACTCCATCATTGCCAATGGTGTCATTAACTCCGGAGGTTCCGTTCAGCACTCTGTTATCGCGTCCAACGTGCGTATTCAAGACAGCGCAACCGTCGTCGATAGCATTATTTTCGATGATGTAGAGGTCGGCGAAGGCTGTCAGCTCGTCAGTTGCATTATTGACAAGCACGTTCGTATTCCACCGCACACACAAATTGGTATCAACAAAATCGAAGACGCCAAACGATTTCATGTATCAGAAAAAGGGATCGTGGTTATTCCTGAAGGTTATGAGTTCTGATCGTTTACTCCAGCGTCTATTTGCAATAATCCAAAGCAACAAAATCATATCCCCCCACAATAAAAAAGCGCGCGATTTAAATCGCGCGCTTTTGTTATCCATTCAATCTGGATTAAACGTTACATACTGTCGACCAGCTACCGTCACTACCCGGCTCTGATGCTGTCCACCAGTTTGCTTGGTATACCACACCATTGTGAATCACTTTATCACCTTGGTTAGCGTGGCTTGGGTTACCTTGCCAGTCCGTTTGTGGGAAGTCAGGGTAAGTCACAAGGCCTGTTGTGTCACAAGTACCAGGCTCAGTACCACCGCCGCCACCAGTGCCAGAGTTTAAGTCACCGATTGGTAGGTCTGGTTGCTCAAACTTGAACGCGAACTCTTTACCACCAGAAATCACCGTGTAGTTAGCAGGGCCGGAGATTGGTAGGTAGTAAACCATGTCAAGCTCGTAAGTGCCGCCCGCTGGTAGGTCTTTCCATGCTGGTAGCGAGAAAGATACACGGTGCATTACACCATCCAAACCACCAATGTTGTTCGCACGAGTATGTCCAGAAGCAATCACGCTTAGGCCACCACCAGACTGATCTTTCGCGTTATCCGGTGCCGATACAGGAATATCGAACTGGAATTCAGTACCACCAGGAATCGCTTGACCTGTGTTGTTTGTGAACGTGATCTTAGGGTTGATTGGGTAGTTTTGGTCACCCACTTTAAAGCCACCAACGCTCACTGCGATATCAACAGCTTCTGTTGGGATGGCACCTGTCGCAATCTTGTTACCGTAAGGTGTTGCAGACTTAAACTTGTCGTAAATCGCTTTAGTCATAGTGTTACCCATGTGGTACTCACCATTACCCGCAGCACAAGCCTGTTCAGTTGCATCAATCGTAGTACGGTTACCGTTCGCGTCTAGTACGTAACAGTTGTAGTCACCTGCTAGTTCCCAGAACATGATACCGCCGATCTCTTTATCGATAACGTAGTCTGCTTTCACTTCAACAGACGCTTTGTCTTCTGTTGACAGGAATACACTCTTCTCTGCGTTCCATAGCCATGGTGCGACTGCAACATCATCGTAGTTACGCGTGTACGTGCCCACCAATTGGTCTGATGGATCGTTCACAGGATCTAGACCGTAAGCTTGAGCGTAAGAACCCCAAATGCCTTTCTCTAGGTTCTTCGCGTGCCACATAGGGTTAGAACCTGCACCCATTTCGTTACCTTTAGGGTCAGTATCGTGCCACATGTTATCGATACCTAGAGCACCGTGACCACAGTTGTTCTTCTCACCTTCACCAGTACCTGGTGCACACTCTGATTGGTTAGGTAGTGCAGCGCGGCCCCAAAGACCATTTTCACCACCTGTTACACCTTGCCAACCGCGGGTGTAGTAAGGCACACCAATATTGATACGACCAGCAGGCATTGAACCGCGGAAGTAATGGTAAGCCCAGTCAGTGTTCAAGTAACCAATACCACCGTAAGCCGCTGTATCGTATACGTTCCATTGAGCAAGCTCAGAGTCTTTACCTGTATCAAATAGTGCCGCGTTGTGACCAACGTGATCGTTCCAAGCACCGTGCAAGTCGTAAGACATGATGTTCACGTAATCGAGGTACTTGGTAACATCAAAGGTTTCCATACCACGCAGTAGGTAGCCCGACGAAGGCGCTGCGATAGTCAGCATGTAGTGGATGCCATCTTGTGCAGATGCTGCGTCCAGTTTCTCACGTAGGACCTTCATTAGTTCTTGGTATGAAGCCCATAGGTATGGACGACGTGGTTCCATGAAGTCTTTATCGTAAGGGTTACCTGCACCTGCCATAGACGTTGGGTATTCGTAGTCGATGTCTAGACCATCGAATTTGTAGGTACGCATCATTTCAACGGCAGAAGTCGCGAACTTCTCGATACCTGCGTGGTTGATTGAACCGTCTGCGTTGGTTGTCATCGTGTAGAAGCCACCATCCGCAACACGATTACCGTCTGCGCCGAAGTGACCACCGGTTTCAGCCCAACCACCGATCGAGATCAGCGTTTTAACGTCATGCTTTTGCTTGTAAGTAGCAAGTGCACCGAAGTGACCTTTAAAGCCTAGTGCTGGGTCTACTTCTACACCCGGCCAAGTTTTACCAGTTGCAGGGTTAGTTGGATCAGTCACGTCACCAACGTTCACTTTACCGTCTGAACCGATGCTCACAAACGCGTAGTTAATGTGAGTTAGCTGATCCCAAGGAATGTCTTTCACAAGGTAAGCCGCTTGTGGGTCATCACCACTGCGCCAACTTGTGAAGTAACCAATCACACGACGTGGGTGATCTGCACCCATCAATTCACGGCCGTCTTTGTCGTAAATCGTACAGTAAGGTACATCCACACCAGCCGTTTGGTACAGGCCATCAGGACGACAGTTTGAAGTTACTGCACCACCATTTACTGATAGTGATACAAGGGAAGAATCTGTTGTTGCGCCAGCATCGTCAGTCGCTTTAGCATAAATCGATACCGAGCCAGCCGCTGCTGGAGTGAAATCAACAGCGTAAGGCGCAGCGGTCGCTGTACCAATCAAAGCCCCTGCAGCAAAGAACTCAACTTTAGCAACCGTACCATCCGCGTCTGCCGCAGTAGCAGAAACCGTTACCGTGCCGCCAAGCTCAACAGAAGTGGTTGATAGCGCTACGTCTACCGTTGGTGCTTCGTTACCAGGTTGACCAGCAGCAACTGTAAGCGTAACTGCACTCACAGTGCTCGCTGCGTTTTTGTCGTCGTAAGCTTTAGTTGAGAACTCGTGAACACCCTCTGTCGCCGTCCATGAAGCAGTAAAAGGTGCTGCGGTTGATGTGCCAACCAGTGCGCCATCAACAAAGAATTCAACTTTGCTGACTGTGCCGTCAGTGTCTGCAGCGTCTGCTGCAAGGTTAACGACGTCACCAGCTGTAATAGAAGCCGACGCAGAAGGAGAAGTTAGTGAAACAGTCGGTACTTCGTTAAGTGGTGGATCAACAGGGCCGCCATCACAAGCGCCAAGGTTTTCCCACTCACCCCATTCACCTGACTGAGCAGGATTGTTGTTTTGCGTCCAGTAGCGCGCTTTATATGCGCTATTTTCGTGCTGAACTTGGTCACCACCATTATAAACTTTCGATGAATCCCAAGCTTCTAGAGGTGTACAGTCAACGGCTGCGTAGCTGTTGAATGCCATTAGACAAGATGCAGTCAAAGTACTGAGTGTGAATACACTCTTTCCTGCTTTCCCGTTTCTAAGGTACATATTGCTCTTCCTTAAGTTATTGTTAATACAATACAAAATACGCTTTATTGTTGCGTACCTTTTACTTTTGTTTCGACGTAAAATAACTTAAGTACAAGTGCAGAATTTCACACTACTTATTTATAAATTTTCAGCAACACCTCTCAAGAATCCACTCATAGATTGCAAGAATTGACATCTTATTTTGCACCAACAACTAATTTCACTACTCAAATAAATATATCGATCGCAAATTAATAAAAAAGAGAAAAAAAGTCCTAATATTGAAATAAAGATCACTAAGCCTTTGTTGCTCTAGGTGTTTCATTAAAATGTCTTTTATATTCGCGACTGAACTGTGACGGGCTGCTGTAGCCTACTAGCCTCGCAGCATCATTTACTCTGCGCCCTTCTACTTGGATAAGTTCACGCGCTTTATTGAGACGCACCTTTTTTATGTATTGCAAAGGCGACTCTAGAGTGACACTTCTGAAGGCTTGATGAAACGCAGATACGCTCATGTTCGCCTCTTCCGCCAAGGATTGTACATTCAGTTGTTCATGATATTCCTGATGAACACGATTGAGAGCTTTAGCTACGCGAGCATAAGAACCTTCTTGGTGCGCCAATTCAAAGAGAACATGGCCAGATTCGCTTACCAATGCTCGGTAAACTATCTCTTCTAAAAGCATCTCACCGAGCATGGCAACCTCTAGCTCGTCACATAACGTCGTCATCAGGCGTTTACATGCATCAAGCATTTGCTCGTTCATTTGTACCGACTTCAACCCGCAGCGAGTGGCGTCTTCACACACATTAGTAAAACGTTGTGATTCCAGCTTCTTCACGAGCTTTTGTAGCAGTGCTGGAGAAATATCGATAGAGATACCTAGCAAGGGTTCATTGTCGACGGCAATCGCTTCACACTCGAGCGGCATTGGGACACCAACCACCAAATAATCATCGGGTCCATAACGCACCGGACTTTGGCCAATATGGATGTTCTTGTACCCTTGTCCTAACACGATAATGCCAGACTGGTACACAAAAGGTTGGCGATTGTTCCCTTTACTACTGCGGTAAAACCACACTCCATCAATGGCAGTTTCTTTAATCCCTTCGAGATCGTCTAAGCCGAATTTCGTCGCGTATTGCTGCATGCTCTCAGCAAGTGTCTTCATTTTGTTACTCCATTCATTTGCCACGCACTATACTTGGAGTTCGTCACTCAGTTCCAGAGCAATGCACGCAATTATGTAGGAATAGGCAACAAATTTGCAGAAATCGGCCTACTCAGCCACTTCAGCACGTACTAATATGCACATATTCACTCTCCTCACATTGGAAGCAAGAGGTATAATAATGAACTTTTCATACGTCAACCCAACTCAAATCTTCTTCGGCCAAGGCCAAATCGCGGCAATCAAAGACGCAATTCCTGCCGACCAAAAAGTACTTGTGATCTACGGCGGCGGCTCGATCAAGAAGAACGGTGTTTACGATCAAGTAGCGCAAGCATTGGAAGGCCGAGAGTGGCTTGAGTTTTCGGGTGTTGAGCCAAACCCAACTAAAGAAACACTAGATAAAGCGGTTGCTATCGTGAAAGAACAAAACGTTGACTTTATCCTAGCTGTAGGTGGTGGTTCAGTTATCGATGGTTCTAAGTACGTCGCAGCATCAGCAAAATACGACGGGGACGGCTGGGACATCATGGTAGGCAAGCATCAAGTAACCGAAGCAACACCACTTGCTGCCATTCTTACGTTGCCTGCGACAGGTTCTGAGTCAAACATGGGCGCGGTAATCACTAAAAAAGAAACACAAGATAAATTGGCGTTCTTAGCACCTGCAGTTCAACCGAAGTTTGCAGTTCTTGACCCAGACGTAATGAAGACCCTACCAGAGCGTCAGCTCATCAACGGCCTTGTGGATGCATGGGTTCACGTTTGTGAGCAATACCTAACACTACCAACAGGCGCAATGGTTCAAGACGGTTACGCAGAAGCACTACTGAAAAACCTTAAAGTACTGGGCGATCAGTTCGCAGAGCGCGATAACGACCAATGGCGTGCCAACCTAATGTGGACCGCAAACCAAGCATTGAACGGTCTTATCGGTAGCGGTGTTCCTCAAGACTGGGCAACACACATGATTGGTCACGAACTAACGGCGCTTTGGCACGTAGACCACGCACGTTCACTAGCGATCATCCAACCATCACTACTTCGTAACCAAATGCAGTTCAAACGCCCTAAACTTGAGCAAATGGGTCGCAACGTATTTGGCTTATCAGAAGGTGAAGATTTGGCAGAGCGCACGATTCAAGCGATCGAAGCTTTCTACCATCAGCTAGACGTCGCAACTCAACTTGAAGGTTACGGTGATGATCGTGAAGCCGCTATTGATTCAGTCATTGCACAGCTATCAAAGCATGGCATGACCGTTCTTGGCGAGAACCAAGCGATTGACCTAGAAAACAGTCGAAAAATTCTTGACCTAGCGGTCGCATAACGACTCGATCTATCAAATTACTGCCTTTTTTAACGGTATTGTGTCCTCGCAGACACAATGCCGTTTTTTTATGGTAATTTAGCCGCACACTGACAAAACGATATAAATTGAACTTTTCTGCTAAAAAAATAACAAACAGGCGATAGTTCGATGTTGTTGTGTAAGCCGATGACCAAAAACAAACCAAGTGCTTACCAATCGAAGTGTCACTTTTTTGCTTGCTCATAAAAAATGAGCGTTTAGTCGTCTATTCAAGAGTTATTCGTATGTGGCTGATTGTCGTAGCTTGCGCGCTCATACATATCATCAGCATTAAGACTGGCCCTAAGTGGTTATTCTTTTTGACCAAACCGCTTCCAATCACAGCAATGATTGGGATGTTAATGCTGTCTCCGGCAAGTCACCTTCCCTACACCCAGTGGATCATTGGCGGGCTCTCATTGTCGCTCATGGGCGACTTAATCTTGATGCACCCAAAAGACAAGTTTCTTGCAGGCATTAAACTGTTTTGCCTTGCTCAAATTAGCTATGCCTTGGGTTTCATCAATATGGCGGCTTGGCATTTTACTCCATGGATTCCCTTTGCCGTATTTGGTGCAGGACTGTGTGCCTATTTCTTTTTTAAGCCCGATTTAGGGAAAGAAAAGTGGTCGGTGGCAAGCTACATCTTTGTTTTGATGACCATGCTTTGGATGGCATTGGAATACTACGCCAGTGGTAAAACCCAATCGTCGGCGTTCGCCGTACTAGGCAGCTTTATCTTCACCATGTCTGGTGTTGTCCTCGCCTTCGAACGATTTGGCAGTACATCGGTATTTTCTCGCCAAGTGGTGATGACAACTTATTACTCTGCACAGTTTCTTATCACCATGTCTGTCTTCGCAATTGTGATCCGTTTTCTCTAAAACTGACTATATTATCGGTTAGTTTTGTCATGAGTTATTTGCTCACCAGTTGGACAGTTTACCTCTGATAAACAGGTGCAATACGGTTAATAACTTGTTATTGTAGAAAGAAATTTATTCTAAAAGTTGGCAGCCTTGAAAGAGAAAAATATCGTCGTAGAGTTCAGCGGCGTTAACAAGTGGTATGGCGAATACCACGCCCTTAAAGACATTAATTTTTCAGTACACACCGGTGAAATCGTGGTCGTTTGTGGCCCTTCCGGCTCAGGTAAATCGACACTAATTCGTTGCATCAACCACTTAGAATCCATCCAAGAGGGCGAGCTCAGCGTCTTTGAGCATCCTGCAAATTCCAAAGCACAAAAACCGGGTAAAGTCGGAATGGTGTTTCAGCACTTTCATCTTTTTCCGCACCTCACGGTTTTAGAAAACCTGACTCTTGCCCCAATCCGCACTCTGAAGCTGTCGAAGCAGGAAGCAGAAGAGCGTGCAATGCATTATCTCAAGCGCGTTAACATCGAAGAGCAAGCCAACAAATACCCAATTCAACTGTCTGGTGGTCAGCAGCAACGTGTGGCTATCGCACGCTCGCTCTGTATGGAGCCAGATTTATTGCTGTTTGACGAGCCAACCTCGGCGCTCGATCCTGAAATGATCAACGAAGTGTTGGACGTGATGGTGGAGTTAGCACAAAGTGGCATGACCATGATTTGTGTGACTCACGAAATGGGTTTTGCGAAAAAAGTAGCGAATCGAGTGGTATTTATGGACGAAGGTGAAATCATCGAAATGAACTCACCCGTTGCACTGTTTGAAACCCCTCAACACCCTCGTACACAAGCGTTTTTGAATCAGATTCTGAGCTACTAGCCAATGGTATTTCGAATCCTAAAACCCGTTTTACAAGCCCTACTCCAAATCGCGATTCTACTGATTGCGATCGTTTGGGTGCTTGATTCCGGCGCACAAGCGATGGGTTATCAATGGCAGTGGGAGCGTGTGCCTGACTACATCGCGTTTTACGAAGATGGCGAATGGTGGCCAGCCGAGTTAATAGAAGGCCTCATCGTCACACTAAAAATTTCTGCCATTAGCCTGTTTTTCACATTAGTAATTGGTTTGGTTACCGCACTGCTGCGTCTAAGCAACTCCAAAGTTGGTAATGCGATCGGCACTACTTACGTAGAGTTAATTCGTAATACGCCATTGTTGGTGCAAATCTACCTACTCTATTTCGTGTTTGGCCCTGTTATTGGGCTAGATAGATTCAGTACCGCCGTTTTAGCGCTGTCCCTTTTCCAAGGGGCGTACACCGCGGAGATCTTCCGTGCAGGCTTAAACAGCATTCCCAAAGGTCAATTTGAGGCAGCGAAAAGCTTGGGATTGTCCCCTCTCTTTGCGTACAAAGATGTGATTCTCCCTCAGGTACTCCAACGTACCTTGCCACCATTGACCAATGAAGTCGTGTCACTGATTAAAAACTCTTCGATTGTGAGTGTTATGGCGATCTTCGACCTCACCACCGAAGCGAGAAACATCGTCTCTGAAACGGCGATGCCTTTTGAAATCTGGTTTACTGTGGCAGCAATCTACCTTGCTCTCACATTATCACTTTCTGGCTTATCCGCTTGGCTGGAACACAAACTAGGAGCCAGTTGGCGCAAATTATAAGGAGATAACATGAAGTTATTCAAAGCGACCATTACTGCATTATTAGGGCTTGCGATTGCTTTACCTTCATTAGCCAATGAAGAAGCCGCAACGCCGAACGTAGATCAAATCAAAGAGCGTGGCACGTTGCGCGTTGGTATGTCGACATTCGTGCCTTGGGCAATGCGCAACAAACAAGGTGAACTGATTGGTTTTGAAATCGACGTGGCGAAACGATTAGCCGCAGATTCAGGCCTCAAAGTCGAGTTTGTCCCAACCGCGTGGGACGGCATCATCCCTGCTCTATTAGCAAAAAAGTTTGACGTAATCATCGGTGGTATGTCGATTACTCCAGAGCGTTCAAAAAGCGTACTTTTCACTGAACCTTATTCACACTCTGGCGTACAAGTTGCCGCAAACAAAGAACTAGCAGAAGGTTTTAGCGAGTTTTCAGATTTTGACTCTCGCCGTGTGAAGATTGCCGCTCGTCGTGGGGCGTTCACTGTGCAAGTAGCGCGTGAGACTTTCCCTAAAGCGAAGATCCTTCAGTTCGATGACGACGCTCAAGCATTCCAAGAAGTACTAAACGGCAATGCACACGCAGTGATTGCATCAAGCCCGAAACCAGAGCACGAAGCGATCAAGCACGCAGACAAATTGTTCATTCCATTTTCAGAGCGTCTGTCAAAAGGCAATGAAGCCTTCGCCGTTCGCCTAGGTGAGGAAGACAAAAAGGCCTTCTTCAACCAATGGATTGAAGCTCGTACGCAAGACGGTTGGCTAGATGAACGTTACGAGTACTGGTTCTCAACGTTAGATTGGCAAGACCAAGTTGCACAAGGCCAATAGCCCTCGCAGTTACTCATAAAGTCATAAGCTGTCGCGGTTGCTCATAGCGTCAGAATAATGAGCACTTTCACAGCCATTGCAACTTTTACAATAAATACAATTTTTACAATAAATACAATGACCGACTCGTTTAACGGGTCGGTATTTATCTTTACTACCGGAGTCAAACCTTGAGCGGACAAACCACCACTCGCGTTGCACCAACCAAAACCAATTCAGGCTTTTTCTTAAGTCGTTTTAACCTACTTGATTGGGTGCTGCTGGCCATCTGTGCATTGGCTGGTGTTTGGCTTTATCATCGTTCTACCGTTGGCGTAAATTACATCTGGCATTGGAAAGAAGCCATTGACCTGTTGTTCACACCAAGAGCAGACGGCGGCTTACCGTATTTCTTTCAAGGCTTAATTTCAACGCTGCGCCTTAGCGTCTGGGGCATCGTATTCGCGTTGGTACTAGGTACCTTGCTCGGGTTGGCTCGCTTTTCTGATTCGGCATGGCTGCGCACACCAGCCAATGCGTTTATTCAATTGGTACGAAACATTCCGCCTTTGGTGTTCGTCTTCATCTTCTACTTCTTCATCTCTAACCAATTAATCCCACTACTTGGGCTAGAAGACATTTTACGCAACTACCGTGGCGAACCTAACGCAGTTCAAAGCTTCTTCTTTGGTCCTGCTAACCTTTGGGAAAACTTAGCCTCTGGTGTCCTTTGTGTTGGTCTACTTTCCTCGGCTTACATCGCAGAAGTCGTGCGTGCTGGATTGCAAAGCGTCGATAAAGGCCAATGGGAAGCCGCAGATTCACTCGGATTATCATCTTGGGTTAAATACCGCTTTGTCATTGCACCGCAAGTATTGAAAGCCATTACACCAGCACTGGCAGGTCAGACCATCTCACTGGTGAAAGACACCTCCATCGTATCTCTTATCTCGATTCAAGAAATGACCTTTGTCGGCACAGAGATGGCAAACTCATCTGGCTACATTTTCGAAATTTGGCTGATTGTCGGCTTCGTTTACTTCCTGATTTGTTTCGGTCTATCAATGTTTTTCAGATACATCGAGAAAAAATCGGAATCTAATTCAAATTAACTCAATAGGCTTCAAAATAAGCCAGCGTAGCGCTTCAAATCGGAATTCCATCCTGTTACAGTCCTTCGCATGCTATTATTTTGGCGTTTTTCATGGAGTTAAAGAAGCAGTCCGATTACGAGCAGTACATAAGGCAGGACAGCCTTGGTGAATACTACGTTGTACTCAATCAATACACTTTTCACAGTGTTTATCAGCCTATCTTTGATAAACACCAGAAAATGATCGGTATGGAAGCCCTACTGCGCATTCGTGGTGCTGATGGTGCCTACATACGTCCCGATCTGTTCTTTACTGATAGCAGTATTGATACCCACTTTCGACTTTGCATCGAGTTCCTATCTCGAGCAATTCACATCCGCAACTTCGCTCGTCACTTTGCGGGCTCGCCGATCAAACTGTTTCTCAACGTAATGCCCCAAACGTTATTAACGCTTACCAATGACATGGGCTTTAAAGATAACGGATTACTCTACAAGCGATTATCTGAATTGGGTATGGCACCTTCTGATGTCGTCTTTGAAGTGGTAGAAGAAGCCTGTGGCGATACAGAGCTTTTGAGCCAAGCCGTAAAACTTATGCGTGCCAATGGCTTCTTGTTTGCGATTGATGACTTTGGCTCTCACCATTCTGATATGCCACGAGTGAAGCAGCTTTGCCCTGATATCATCAAGATCGACCGCTCTTACCTACTCGACTATTGCTCTGGTGACACGCTCGCGATAGCCAATGCAGTCGAACTCGCCGATCAGATGAACGCTAAAGTCGTGATTGAAGGTGTAGAAGAAAACAGCCAGCTATCCGCGATGCAAGCACTGGACTTGGATTACTACCAAGGTTTTTATCTAGCGAAACCAAACTCGATTCACCATTGGACTGAGCAAAAAGCCCCAGCTAAGGTACTGCATTAAAAGCGTTAATACAGAGACGAATTAAGTCGTTTTAGATACAAAAGCGCCGCCTAGGTTACTCACCAAGGCGGCGCTTTTCTGTTTATGTCGACTCTAATATCGAAATGAGACGTTTAGAAGAAGTCGATAGAGTTGCGGCCACTCTTAGGATCGCGAACCGCTTGAGGCTTGTCGTCTTTCTTGCCTTTCTTAGCAGATTGAGACAATGCTTCTTTCTGGGCTTTACGCTCTTTGTGTGCAGCTTTACGACCAGTCGACTTAGGGCCTTTAACGTTCGCTTTCTCGTTCTTTTTCGAGCGAGACTTTTCTTTACGAGCCGTTTGCGCTTCTTTCTTCGCCTTCTTCTCTGCTTTTTGCTCTGCAGTTTCTGGTTCAGTCACTGGCGCATCACACACAACAACATAGTATTCTTGGTTGAACTCAAAGAAATCGCCGTCATACATTTTGCGACGCTTACGTGTTTCAAGCTCGCCGTTTACCGCAACGTAACCTTCTTCGATGATGTGTTTTGCCTCACCACCGCCACTCACCAAGTTTGCGATTTTGAAAAGCTTGTACAGCTCAATTGGGTGCGCGTCAACGTCGATACCGATCGCTTCGATCTCAATCTCTTCGCCTTCTAAATACTCTTCGTGTTCGTAATCTTGGGTCATGTTCATTACTCATTTTTCTTGATGAACGGAGTTTAAACGGAATGCGTACAAATAGAAACGTGATCTTCACTCAACTTGTCCAATTGGGTATATACTCACCCAATAACTCCTTGAACGAGCGATATTTTGTCTAATAAGAACCACATTACCTTTGCCACTGCCAACCTATTGAACTTTGTCGCCCCTCCTGGCGCGTATTATGATTTCGAGAACATTTACTCCCTCGACGATTGGCAGGACAAACTCACTTGGACCAAATCGCAGTTTGATCAACTCAATCCCGACATCATCGGCTTGCAAGAAGTGTTCAGTATTGTAGAAACCAAAACCTTCTTTGCTGAAATAGGTTATGAACACTTTGCCTGTGTCGATACGCCGAACATTGAAGGCGATTACATTTATTCTCGCCCAGTGGTTGCAGTGGCCTCTCGTTTTCCCATTGAAAGCTTTGAAGCGGTCACGTTCGATAAAGATACGCTCAATGCGTTTGGCGATATCGACGCGCCACCGTTCAGCCGCAAACCCGTTCGGGCAACCATTATTCACCCAATCATTGGGCATATCTGCGTGTACGTCACGCACTTGAAGTCACAACGCCCTGCAGACTCAGAGACACCAGAACAGGCCAGCAGACCCATTGCCCGCTGGCTATCAACACAACAACGGGGTTGGGAAGCTGCAATGCTGCGCGATGCAATGCAAAAGCACTATGCGAATAACCCGATGCCGACATTGTTGATGGGTGACATGAACCAAGCCATCACTAAAACAAGCGTTAATAACGTTTTGGTTGAACAATACGGTGACAGCGTCACTGACTTGCAGCTTTGTGATGGCTGGGAATTGCAAGTGGCACCATCGTTAGAATCAAGACCAGCAACACACTACCACTTCGCGAAAGGAAACGTGTTGGATTACATACTACTGTCGCAGGAGTTTGATGCGCACGCCGATGTATCCATAGCAGAAGTGACGAATTATCAAGTGCTGGATACACACCTAATTAACCCGTCTTTTGAGAGAGATAAAAACGCCAGCGACCACGCCTTTGTGGCGCTGACAGTAGAAATTAAGCTTTAGCGTCGTTGTGACGTTTCACGATCTTACGCGGAATCAACTCCACCCCAGCCTTATAGCGTTTTGCTGAAGCATTGAGAGCCAGCTCCATAGCGCTGTCGGCAATCAGCTCAAATTGCTGTGGTAGCGAGTTGATTTTGATTGGCAGAAAATCGAGCAAGCGGTTATCACCAAAGGTAGCCAAACGCACTTTGCCCATCAGTTCAGGCTTTTCTAACATTACGTCCAACACGCCTTCTAATAAGGTGTATGACATGGTCACTACCGCATCAGGTAGCTGGCCTTTTGCAATCCAACCTTCCAGAACCTTCTTCCCTTCTTCACGGGAGAAGTGCTGGCCATAGCCGACCAAAGCCTCGTTACCTTCTTGCTGGCAAGCAGAGCGGAAGCCCAGTTCACGCTCTTTAGAAACTTGAAGCTCTTCTAATGCGCCAATCAGGCCGATGGACTCAATCTCCGAAGACAGTACCGATTCTGTCAGCTCAAATGCTGCATCGAAATCTTCACTGATCACACAACAAAAGTGTTCATCATCCATAGGACGGTCGAGTGCGATTACGGGCGTGCCCGAGTTTTGCAGCTTTAAGTAATACTCACTGGCGGCAGGCATACTACTGGCGACAAACAACGCATCAATACGGCGGCTAACCAGCGCCTCTGCCACCTTCTCTTCGGTTTGCGGATTGTCGTCTGAGCAACCAATCAAAATTTGGTAGCCTGCTTTACGAGAGTTCTGTTCAATCAGTTTTGCTAAACGTGCGTAACTGGTGTTTTCTAAGTCTGGAATGATCAAACCAAACGAGCGAGAGTTGCCCGCTCTCAAAGAAGAAGCGGCGTGATCCGGTTTGTAATTGTAATGCTCAACCACCGCCATGACTTTCTTTTGAGTCTTTTCGCTGATGCGGTATTTCTGCGCTTTACCGTTAATCACATAGCTTGCCGTGGTCTTGGAAACCCCAGCTAATTTTGCTATTTCATCCAGTGTCATATTCTAAGCCCTGTTCTGTGCGCGGGATCATATTAATACATCAACGATCCTTCGATAAGTTGAATTATATGCTGAACCGATTCAGTATAAAAGCTGAAAGGATTCAGCAAAACTTAAAAATTGACAAGAGTCACCAAAATCAAGCAACACATACACGCTTTACTAGGCTATAAAAATAATAAAGCCGTGAACGGTTAGCCCCTGATTTTAAGAACGGTTTCGCTGAATGCTTTAAAAAATTTGACCAATTGCTGAATCGATTCAGTCGCCTATTAAGCAATACTGCTTAGCGAATAAATTGAGTTCAGCAACAACAGAACCACGCGTCACGCAGCCAAAACGCTGCGTAACCAAGATGAATTAGAAATAAAGACCTTAAGGCTGGAGAAGCACCATGCTTAAGCTAAGTAAGAACGACATTACCCTATCTCAATCCGCTACAGATAAATTTGAAGCGATCAAAAACATCGCTCAAAGCCTTACAGACAAAGGTCTGGTAGAACAAGGTTATGTAGAAGGCATGCTAAACCGTGAAAACCAGAACTCAACGTTTCTAGGTAACGGCATCGCAATTCCTCACGGTACGACCGACACGCGCTCAATGGTGAAAACCACTGGCGTTGCTGTACACCACTTCCCAGAAGGCGTTGAATGGGGCGATGGCAACAAAGTATTCGTTGCTATCGGTATCGCGGCGAAATCGGACGAGCACTTAGGCATTCTTAAGCAGCTAACAAAAGTATTGGGTGCCGACGGTGTTGAAGAGCGTCTACGCAATGCGAAAAGTGAAGATGACATCATCGCCCTACTTCATGGCGACGTTCAGTTAGAAGCGGATTTCGATGCATCTCTAATTCAACTGCAATTCCCAGCGAGCGACATGATTCAGATGAGCGCGGTTGCTGGCGGCCTACTTAAAAACACAGGTTGTGCAGGTACAGAGTTCGTTGCAGACCTAGTAACAAAAACGCCTACACATCTCGGCCAAGGTCTATGGCTAGTTGGTAGTGATAAGCAAGTAACCCGTACTGGTGTTTCTTTTGTATCAACAGCCAATGATTGTGAGTTCGAAGGCGAGAAAGTACGCGCTCTAGTCGCTTTTGCTGCTTGCAACAATGCTCACCAATCTATCCTAAGCACGATTTCAAAGCTTGTATTCAATAACGAACACAGCAAACTGCTTGATGGTTCTGCTGAACAAATTCTTGCGCTATTTAAAGGCGAAGAAATGGAAGCGGAATCAACTGAAGATGGCAACACAGCAATTTTCAAGATCAAAAACGCTCACGGCCTACACGCTCGTCCAGGCGCAATGTTGGTTGCTGAAGCGAAGAAGTTCGAATCTACCATTCGTGTGGCAAACCTAGATGGCGACGGCAAAGCGGTGAACGCGAAGAGCCTAATGAAAGTTATCGCGCTAGGTGTGAAACACGGTCACCAGCTTCAATTCTCTGCTGAAGGTCCAGATGCTGCACAAGCACTTGAATCAATCGGCAAAGCAATTGCATCTGGTCTTGGCGAAGGTTAAGGGGCGAGAGAATGACAGCATTGAAAACAAACAAAGTCGTTACCATCACGCTTAACCCTGCCCTTGACCTAACAGGTTCGCTGGACTCAATTAAAGTGGGTTCTGTCAGCCTAGTTGAAAAGAGCAACCTACACGCAGCCGGTAAAGGCGTAAACGTAGCGAAAGTACTGAGCGACCTTGGTGCGGACGTTACCGTGACGGGCTTTCTTGGCAAAGACAACCCAGAACTGTTTCACCAGCTATTTAGCGATATCAACGTAAAGAACGAATTCGTTGAAGTAGAAGGTGCAACCCGTATCAACGTGAAATTGGTTGAAGCCGATGGCCAAGTCAGCGACATCAACTTCCCTGGTGTTCAAGTAACAGCACAAGAAATTGCTCGCTTTGAAGAAACCTTATTCCGCCTTGCAGAAACACACGATTACTTCGTATTGGCAGGCAGCCTACCGGGCGGCGTTACTGCAGAGCAATGTGCTGCATGGATTGAAAAGCTGCATCAGCAAGGTAAGAAAGTCTTATTCGATAGCAGTAAAGCAGCGCTGCGTTCGGGCATCGACGCTCACCCTTGGTTGATCAAGCCAAACGATGAAGAGCTAAGCGACTTTGTTGGCGAGCACCTAACCACACCAGCGCAATGCCAAGCAGCAGCACAGACGCTAAGCGACAAAGGCATTGAGAACATCGTGGTTTCTATGGGTGCAGACGGCGTGATGTGGCTGAACCAAGGCGAATGGCTGCGTGCCCAACCACCACGAATGAATGTTGTAAGCACCGTTGGCGCAGGCGATACGCTTGTGGCTGGCTTGTGCTGGGGTCACATGCAAGTGATGCCGAAAAACGATTTACTGCGCTTCGCTACTGCGCTTTCTGCCCTAGCAGTAAGCCAAGTTGGCGTTGGCCTAACCAGTCAGGAAGAACTGGAGAACATCAAGCTCCAAACGCAAGTAACCGAGCTTTACCCTAATACGAACTTAGACAAAAACTAAGGAACAGAAGGTTATCAGTATGAATATTGCCATTATTACAGCTTGTCCAAGTGGTGTTGCGAACAGCATCATTGCGGCAGGTCTACTAGAACAAGCAGCGGCGAAGCTGGGTTGGAACGCAAAGATTGAATGCCAATCAAGCGTGGTTGAACCAACACTGCTAACAGACGCTGACATTGAACAAGCAGAAGCGATCGTAATTGCGGCTAACACTCCAGTTGATACTTCTCGTTTCGTAGGTAAAAAAGTCTACCAAGCAGATATCAGCACCGTTGCAAAAGACGCAATGGCTTTCCTACAGACTGCGGTTGAAAACTCAGCAACACTAGAGCAAGCAACCACAGTTACGGCACAAGTAGCATCACCAGCAGAAAGCGCATCTGCAACGAAGAAGATCGTTGCGATCACAGCATGTCCAACTGGCGTAGCACACACCTTCATGGCTGCGGAAGCGCTAGAGGAAGAAGGCAAACGTCGTGGTCACCAAATTAAAGTGGAAACGCGTGGCTCAGTAGGTGCAAAAAACCAACTGACTGACCAAGAAATCGCAGACGCAGATTTGGTGATCATCGCAGCGGATATTGAAGTACCTCTTGACCGCTTCAACGGCAAAAAGATGTACCGCACTAAAACGGGTCCAGCGCTGAAGAAAACAGCGGAAGAAATGGACAAAGCGTTTGAACAAGCAACCGTATACCAACACTCTGGTTCTGCTAGCGCATCATCAGCGACAGAAGAGAAGAAAGGCGCATACAAACACCTAATGACAGGTGTATCTCACATGCTTCCAGTTGTGGTAGCCGGTGGTTTGATCATCGCCCTATCCTTTGTATTTGGTATCGAAGCATTTAAAGAAGAAGGCACGCTAGCAGCAGCACTGATGAACATTGGTGGTGGCTCAGCATTCGCATTGATGATTCCAGTTCTTGCTGGCTACATCGCCTTCTCTATTGCTGACCGTCCAGGTCTGGCTCCGGGTCTTGTGGGCGGTATGCTTGCTAGCTCAACTGGCGCAGGTTTCCTTGGTGGTATCGCAGCAGGTTTCATCGCCGGTTACGCTGCTAAGTTCCTTGCCGACAAAGTAAAACTTCCACAATCAATGGAAGCGCTTAAACCGATCCTTATCATTCCTTTCGTGGCGACACTGTTCACGGGTCTGGTGATGATTTACATCGTAGGTGGCCCGGTTTCAGGCATCATGAACGGCCTAACTGACTTCCTAAACAACATGGGTTCTGACAGCGCAGTTCTACTGGGTATTATCCTTGGCGCAATGATGTGTTTCGACCTAGGTGGTCCAGTAAACAAAGCTGCTTACGCATTCGGTGTGGGTCTATTGGCTTCACAAACTTACGCACCAATGGCGGCAATCATGGCGGCAGGTATGGTTCCTGCGCTTGGTATGGGCCTTGCGACATTCCTTGCTAAAAACAAGTTTGAGCAAAGCGAGCGTGAGGCGGGTAAAGCATCATTCGTTCTTGGTCTGTGCTTTATCTCTGAAGGTGCAATCCCATTTGCAGCGAAAGATCCAATGCGTGTTATCCCATCATGTATGGCAGGTGGCGCACTAACAGGTGCACTTTCTATGCTGTTCGGTGCAAAACTGATGGCACCACACGGTGGTTTGTTCGTGCTGCTTATCCCTAACGCAATCTCGCCAGTACTGATGTACTTGGTAGCGATTGCAGCAGGTACAGCGGTAACGGGCTTCACTTACGCGTTCCTAAAGAACAAATCAGAAGCGAAACAACAAGCTGCCGCTTAATCGCAAACAGCGATTAAATAACAGTTAACAATGCCTCCCTCGATTTGGCATTCGACACCTCCCTCTAGCCTCGGCTTTGGGAGGTGTTTTTTATTATGCCCAAGTAACCTCGATAGCCATGGGATCACAAATACCATATCGGGTGCAAGCGCCCCTAAAACAAAGGGCGAACGCTTATAATAAGTGTTCGCCCTTTTCTTGTTTAAGTTGGCAGTGTTTAAACCGACAATTTATTGCATTGGTACTGATTCAACATCCACATCACCGCTGCTCAAGTTCACTGTCGCATTGTAGACATTATGTGGGTCACCATGGTGTTTAAAGGTGAAGTGATACACGTTCACCGGGGTCCAAATCTGCTTATCATCGGCTGGCATAATATCGTAACCATCTTGTTGGTATAACTCGGTCGCCATAACATACGCCGTCGCGGTTTGTACCTGGGTATTACGATCAACTTTAGGTTCTAGTGAAGGGTTCGTTGGGTAAGACTCTCCGTTGTAACTCATCTGACGGTAAGCACCATTACTCCACACTACAAAGTCTTGCCAACCGTTACTGTAGCTGTCAATGAGTGCAATTGGTGTTCTTGTTACCGACATGCGGTTCAGTACTTTGCCGTTGTTATCGAACATATACGCCGTGCAACCACCACTTCCGCAGAAGAAACGGTCTTGGAATAACACCAAATGCTCTGCTGTGCCGTCACTATTCAAATCCGCTGATCCAGTAACATAACGAATTTTATCTGTTTCTAAAGAAAGGCCCTGTGGCATCAGAACGCTTTGGTCGATCCAAGTTGCAATTGTGGCTGCATCCGCGCTTTTTAATTCTACTGGCGCTTGAGAGTCTGCGTTATCGGTAGAGATGCCGTCTGTTGAAGAACAGCCAATTAGCGTTAGTGAGCCTAAAAGGAAGAGTCCGTGTAATCCGCGATTGTTCATTTGCGTTCGCTCTTTTATTGTTGATGTGCTCTTAGTATACGCAAGATTTATCAATCGCTTGTAAGAAAATCATAAAAATCAGTGAGGTGTACACTAAAGCACCACCCCTGCTTTTCGCCTTCATTCTCTTCTCGACTCTACACTCTCGCCTCCATTATCTTTCTCTCTCTTTCCTCTCGAATCTCATATCTCGCATCTTAATTCTCTCCGATCAAAAAAGCCCTGAGGAAAATCCCCAGGGCTAGGCAGGAATCTGACAATAATAAAAGTCAGGAAGTCCCTTATGCAGTGGTTGGTTTGATCTTAAACAGAATTGCAAACATGACTGGTACAACAATCAGAGTCAAAACTGTAGCAAAACCAAGGCCTGCCATAATCGTAATCGCCATTGATCCGAAGAATGCATCAAACACCAATGGAATCATACCGAGGATGGTGGTCAGTGCCGCCATACTTACTGGTCGAACGCGGCTAATCGCACTATCGACAATCGCTAAGTAAGGATCTTTGCCCGACTCCAATTCAAGGTTGATTTGGTCTAGAAGTACGATACCGTTTTTCAGAATCATACCGCTTAAGCTCAATAGACCAAGGAACGCGGTAAAGCTGAATGGCATATTCGTGGTTAACAAACCAAACGACACACCGATGATAGACAGCGGAACGGTGAACCAAATAACCAGTGGCTTCTTCAGTGAGTTAAACAGCAGCATCGTAATGATGAACATCAATAAGTAACCCATTGGCAGTGAGCCAAACAGACCTTCTTGTGCATCTTTCGATGACTCGTACTCACCACCCCAAGTGATTTCGTACCCTTCTGGAATATGCAGTGCCATCACTTTTGGTTGAACACGAGCAAACAAGCTTGCCGCTGTATCGTCACTCAGTACATCGTGGTCAGCCAGTACCGTTAGAGTACGCTTTCGGTCACGACGCTGAATTAACGGCTCTTCCCAATCCAGTTTCACTCCATCAATCACTTGGTCTACTGGAATGTAGCTTTGAAGCGATGGACTCCAGATATTCACGTTCTGCAGTGATTCAAAATCCACACGTTCCGCTTCTGGCAAACGCGTCATGATAGGCAGAATGTGCGTACCATCGCGAAGGAAGCCCAGTGTGCTGCCACCAAACGCCATTTGTAGTGTGCTTGAAAGATCTTCTTTCGAGATACCTAAGCGGCGCGCTTTAGACTCATTAAATACAGGCACTAACTCTTTAGTGCGCTCACGCCAGTCATGACGGATATTACGAGCTCCCGGATCAGTATGCAGAATGTCTTCGACTTGCACAGCTAAGTCACGCAGCACTTGTGGATCCGGGCCAGTAATACGCGCTTCAATCTTAGACGCTGGAGACGGACCAAACTCCATCAACTTGAACTGGAACGTTGGCTTGTCGAACGACTTCGCTAGGCTGTCATCCAACTTGTGCAGCAGCTTAAACATGTTCTCGCGGTCTGTCGTGCGAACTTGGAACTGTGCGTACGCTTCGTAGCTTTTCTCTGGTTGGTAAGTCAGAGCGAAACGCTGCAAACCTTGACCAATCGACGCTGAAACAAAATCGACATCATCTTGTGTACGAATGTAACTTTCTACTTCTTCCGCTTTCTTGATGGTCTCGCGAATGTCTGTGCCTTCTGGCATCCACATATCAACGTAGAACATTGGCGTGTTGGATGGTGGGAAGAACTGTTGCTTCACACTCCCAAACGCAACCACAGCACCAACTAACAACGCCACCATGCCTGCTACCGTTAACCAACGGAAACGAAGCGCCAGTTTAAGAGACGCACCAAACGCGACGAACAACCAACCTTTGTATGGGTCTTCATCTTCTGCATCTGCGTTCTTGTCTTCTTCTTTTAATAGAAGATCGGCTAGGAATGGCGTTAGCGTAATCGCCGTAATCCAGCTCAAGAATAGTGAGAAACATAGAACCCAGAACAGCGAGCCCATGAACTCACCAGTCGCATCTTGTGACAGACCGATAGGTGCAAACGCGGTAATAGCAATGACTGTTGCACCAAGCAGCGGCCACTGTGTTTGTCTAACAATGTCTGTAGCGGCTTGAACTTTGGTTCGTCCTTTCTTAAGACCCACCAATATTCCCTCTACCACCACGATGGCGTTGTCCACCAGCATACCAAGTGCAATGATCAGCGCGCCAAGTGAGATACGGTGCAGCTCAATGCTGTTGTAGTTCATCAAGATGAAGGTACCGAATACCGTCAACAACAAAACCAAACCGATGATCACACCACTGCGTAGACCCATGGTGAACAGCAGTACGATGATTACGATAGCAACCGCTTCTGCCAAGCTAATAACAAACGCTTTTACAGAATCGTCTACTTCTTGTGATTGGTTGTAGAAGTAGTTCATATCGATACCAGCGGGCTTGATGGTCTCAAGGCTTGCTAGTTCAGCTTCAATACGTTGACCGACTTCTACCACGTTTACGCCAGAAGCAAACGAAATACCGATGTTAATCGCTTTCTTGCCGTTGTACAGCAGCACATTGCCTGGTTTTTCTTGAATGCCACGGCTGATGGTCGCCACGTCTTTCAAGCGAATCAGGTTACCCGTATCGCGACCATGAATAATCAGGTTCTCTAGTGCTTCAACCGTGTTTAATGTACCGCTTGGGCGAATAATAAGGCTCTCGCCGTTTACCATTACCTCACCTGCAGAAACCACATTGTTCTGTTGGTTCAGCAAGCCAGAAATTACATTCATGTCGAGGTTTAAAGCCGCCAAGCGATCCAATGAAATCTCAACAAACAGCATCTCTTGTTGGTCGCCAGCGATATCAACTTTACCCACGCCATCGATCAATTCGAGTTCACGCGTGAGTTGGTCTGCGTAACGTTTCAATTCTACGTAATCGTAGTCATCACCCGTTAGCATCAGCATTACGCCGTACACGTCACCAAAGTCATCAATGATTTGCAGAGATTGAACGCCTTGCGGCAAAGTTGGTTGCAGATCGTTGATTTTACGGCGCATTTCATCCCAGATTTGCGGCAATTCGTCCGGACCGTAATCCATCTTCATGCTCACCATAATCTGTGACATACCACTTGAGGACGTCGACGTAATCTTATCGATATAAGGCAGCTTACGAATCTCTTTCTCAAGCGGATACGTCAGCTCTTCTTCTACTTCTTTAGAAGTCGCACCAGGATAAGTCGCAATCACCATCGCATCTTTGATGGTAAATGCCGGGTCTTCCAAGCGACCAAGTTCTAGGAACGACGTCACACCGCCGATCGCTAGAATAACGATGAACAGCCAGCTGATGACTTTGTTCTTAATTGAGTATTCAGCAATGCTCATTATTGTTGTTTCTCCACCACATCCACATGCTTACCTTCGCGCAGTTTACGTAAGCTGGAATTCACTAATACATCGCCTTGAGCAACACCTGATGACACAATTGCACCTTCGCCATTAACTTGGTCGATGGTTACTTCCACTTTAGTGACGGCGTCACCATTTAATTTCCAAACAAAAAACTCACCATCTTGATTGCCCGCTTGTAATGCAGTCATTGGGATGTTGTAGCCATCAATGGAAGTAATACCTGCTGCTACCATGTCTACTGCAACGCTTACGCTGGTACCCGGCAGAATCTCTTCCTCAGGTTGTGGCATAGTTAGATACATTTGGTAAGTTTGCGTTTGAGCATTTGGCTCACTGGTGTGCTCCAAATAATCCAACGCATAAGATTTCGCGTCACCCGAGAACGTGGCTTGAGGCTGGTAGCTCATGCTTTGCGTATTTGGATTCACCATCGCAAGTACGTTGTCTGACAACTCGATACGAACGTACACTTTGTCGCTCTGATAAAGGTTTAAAACCGGCTCACCAATCGCAACACGCTCAAATCGCTCTTTGAATACATCCGAAACCTTGCCCGCAAACGGTGCGAACAAACGTGTGTAGTTCAATTGGTTTGTCGCGTTGTAGAAGTTTGCTTCCGCCAGTTCTTTGTTTGCTGTTAGTTCATCCAGCTCCGCTTTTGAAATCATTTGGCGGTTATGCAGCTCTTCACCACGTTTAAGCTGACGAATCGCAAGCGTGTATTGTGCTTCTGCGTCGTTGACCGCTTGCTTCTCTTTGCTGTCGTCTAGCTTGGCGATCATCTGGCCTTGTTTCACCGTGTCACCCGCTTTGACTAACACATGCTGAACTTCGCCTGCGCGACGGAATGCAATTGGCGTTTGCTCGGCAGGCACAACCTGACCTTTAAATGTGCGGTATTGGCTTTTTACGGGAACATCGACTGATACTGTCGAGACATACAAAGGCTGCTCTGCGATCACTTCGTCTGTACTGTTACAACCAGTGAGTACCGCCAGTGCGATAGCCGATACTGTGAATAATGAACGTTTCATTAGATACCTTCCTCACGAACCCAAGCTTTCACCACTTGGCCTTCCACTAGGCGTTCAACACCTGCGATAACCACGTAGTCGTTGTTATCTAAACCAGACTCCACAGCGCCATTAGCATTTAGTGACAAGGTCACTTTATTCACTTGCTGCGTATCGCTGTCCATTACCCAAACCTCACCATGAGCGGCGTCTTTCGACACCCAAGCCGCATTTGGTAGCATCATCGCGTCTGATACGTTTTGCTTCGGAATGTGTACTTGCCCTGTCATGCCCGTTAGCAAGTTACGATCAGAAGGACGCGTAATCGTCACGATCGCTTCATAGCTGTTGGTATCAGCATTAGGTTGGGTTGAGATTTCCTTGAATTTGCCTTGGATGCGGTTGTTTGGTTCGCTGTCCATCGTCACCCACATCTCTGCGTCTTTAAGTGAGTTCAATGACACTGCTTCGGCGTAAGTCACAGGCAAAGTAAACGACACATCCAAAGTAGTGTTGTCGATTAGGTTTAGGATTTCTTGCTTAGCAGCAACCACTTGGTATGGCTTCACGTAGGTATAAGACACCACACCATCAAACGGCGCATGGATCTCTGTGTAGCTCAAATCGGTTTTCGCTTGCTCTAAGTTTGCCAGTGCCGCTTTGTATCGCGTTTCTTGTTGGTCGTAACTGTCTGTACTAATCAGCTTCTTGTTGTACAAACTTTTTGAGCGTTCCCATTGGGTTTTTGCTAATGCGTACTGCGCTTGTGATGCATCAAGCGCCAGCTGCAAATCTTTTGGGTCTAGCGTTGCAAGTACATCGCCCTGCTTCACCTCTTCACCCATTCGCACGATCAACTTCTCAATTTCGCCACCAACCTGAAACGAAAGTTGCGCTCTGTAGGTTGCATCTATTCGTGCAAGGAATGCATCGGAATCGGCAACCGTTAGAGCATTAACAGCAAGCAATTTTACTGGTTTGATTAATGGTTCGGACGGCTCTGATACAGCTTTGTTACACCCTGTCAGCATCGTGGCGAGGCTCAATGCCACCGCTGCTCCGACAAATGTGCGCTTTAAGTATTGTTTTCGCACTGGCTTTCTCCATCGACTTTATATTTATTACACAGTCGTGCAGTATATTGATCGCAAAAAAATGATCAACATATTTTCCATGTGGATAATAAAATAATTAGTCAAAGTGTCCGGTTTCTGGTAAAAATAGGCGCGTTGATTAATATTCGGGAAAATTCGAACTATGACAGAAAGAAAGCAAGGCCGTAGAAGTGCCGAAGCCGCTGAGCAAACTAAGTGCCTGATTCTTAGAGTCGCGGCAGATATGTTCTGTGAGTTAGGGTACGAACGAGTTTCGCTTCGCAACATCAGTGAAAAGGCTGGTGTCTCCCATAGTTTGATTCGCCACCACTTCGGCAGTAAAGAGAAGATCTGGCAAGCAGTGAGCGACGGCATGGATGACTTCATGCAAAGCTACATGGCGCAACTGGTCAACGAAATGCCAGAAAACACCCCGTCTAATCAAAAAATCTACTTGTTCATGGTAAGAATGCTGGCATTTGCACTCATGAGCCCGCACCCAATCCAAATGATTGCGGATGCGATTCGCCAAGACGACGACGCCCTACTGCAATACTTCTTACGTTCGGAAGATGAATTCGCGGCGATCTTCACTCAGCTATTCTCAGAATATAATCGTGAGTTCCCTGAGACACCGACCGATCAATGGGAATCAAAATGGCAAATGCTGCTGTTCGCTCATGGCGCAGTGAGCCTAACGCCGATGATGCAAAAAACATGGCCAGCGATGGCAGAAAACCGAGATAAGCTACTGATCAACCATTGGGAGCTGTTCAACACCATCATGGCGAACCAATTTGGCATCAGCAAAGAAGACATGATTCACCCAGAGCATTTGAGTGAAATCGTGATTAAGATGTGCTGTCCGATTGAAGAGCTGACCGCTTAACAGGCGCCTGTTCAACAAACATAAAAAATGCCGAGCACTGAGCTCGGCATTTTTGTTTGTACTTGTCGCTTGAGCGAGGAAACGAAAGGAACCTACTCCATCGTTACTTATTCCTAAACGCAGCACTGTAGTTATGCAGCGCGTGGGAGGTAGATTCCTAGTCTCGCTGAATGACGATCTTTAATTAGCTCACTCAATCAATAAGCTAATTATCCGCGGTAGTAGCGTTGTGGTACGAAAGGCATTTTTTCTACCGTCATTGGTAGCATTTTGCCACGTACTTCTGCGAACAACTCTGTACCGATCGCCGCAAGGTCTGCGCGTACATAACCCATTGATACTGGCTTACCTGCGTTAGGGCCTGCTGTACCACTGGTTACCACACCGATCTTGTTGCCTTCTGCATCGTATAGCTCCGCGCCTTCACGCACTGGTGCTTTGGTTTGACCGACTAAGCCAATACGCTTACGAGCAACATCTTTTGTTTCGATTTGCTTAAGAATGATGTCTGCACCTGGGAAACCACCAGCACGCTCGCCATCAGCGCGACGTACTTTTTGAATACCCCATAGTAGGCTTGCTTCAACAGGCGTTGTTGTTGTGTCTAGGTCATGACCGTATAGACACAGACCACACTCTAGACGCAGTGAGTCACGTGCGCCAAGGCCGATCCACTCAACTTCTTCTTCGCCAGTTAGCTTACGAGCAAGCTCTTCTGCTTTGTCAGCCGGTACCGAGATTTCGTAACCATCTTCGCCCGTGTAACCACTACGAGAAACAATGCACTCAACGCCGAGTAGTTCAACTTTACGAACGTCCATAAACAGCATCTCTGCTACTTCAGGAGCAAAGCGTGCTAGTACCTCTGCCGCTTTAGGGCCTTGAATCGCAAGCAGTGCGCGATCATCGATGATTTCTAGCTCAATGCCAGAAGGAAGATGCGCTTGAAGATGCGCAATGTCTTGTTCTTTACATGCTGCGTTTACTACAACAAACAGATGATCGCCAAGGTTAGCCACCATCAAGTCGTCCATGATGCCGCCCTGCTCGTTAGTGAAGAACGCGTAACGCTGTTTACCTGCACCTAGGTCAACAATGTCCACTGGAACCAAAGTTTCTAGGAATGCTGCTGCACCGTCACCAATCAAACGAAGTTGACCCATGTGAGAAACATCGAACAGACCTGCTGCATCACGAGTGTGTAAGTGTTCTTTCTTTACGCCTAGTGGGTATTGAACTGGCATGTCGTAACCCGCGAACGGGACCATCTTTGCGCCTACTTCAACATGAAGTGCATGCAGTGGTGTTTTCAGAAGTTCTTGAGTCATTTTCGTCTCCATTTAGATAGACCCGAGAATGCTGTCGGCATTCGCATCGAATAATGTTTCCAATAATAAACACGCTTGATTCAATTTTGCACGAACAAGACATCCCTCGACTTTCAAAAGTGTGACTTTTAACATTTTAATCACAACAAAACGCACAAAAAAGGCGCTCTGTTGAGTGAGATATCATCAACAGAGCGCCATCATAACGCATTCAAAACCAATAGCAATCGTTTGCCTTCACTATAGGAAATTTACAACTATTTATCACTATTTGGCTGTGACCCACAAAATGTGCGCGTCTTCCTCACTCACACTGGTCAACATATGACCCATGTTCGCATCGTAATACACACTGTCGCCTTCGCTTAATACAACAGGCTCATAGAACTCAGAATAAAACATCACTTCACCGGACAAGATAAGCAAAAACTCTTCGCCATCATGACGAACCCAGTCTTTGTATTCATCAAAACTGCGGGCACGGATTTGGCTTTTAAAAGGCATCATTTTCTTATTGGAAAGTTGAGTCGCCAGGAGCTCATGCTCGTAGGTTTGGGTTGGGTGTGGTTTACCCTCTTTCTTCTTGGTCACATCTCTACGCCCTGTCGCCACCTTTTTTCTTGGTGGTTCAAACAGTTGCGGCATATCGATTTGCAAGCCGTGCGCTAATTTTTGCATGGCTTGGAACGTCGGAGAAATCTGTTCGTTCTCTATCTTACTTAGCGTAGAACGCGCCAGGCCAGTACGTTGGCTTGCCTCTTCTAACGTAATGCCGAGTTTGGAGCGGATATCTTTGATGCGTTGACCGAGCTTAAGCGGTTCAATATTTTGGTCTTGCTGCTCTTTCGCCAACGTCATTGACGGGTATTCATCGTAAATACTTTCTGCCATAAATCCCTCTTTAAAACTCCCTTATTCCTTTCTATTAGCATTGTGCATGAAGCCTATAGTGGATAAAAGTCCACCGAGTTAATTAAAGCGTGCTCTTGTTAACAAAACCAGAAATCTCGTTTCCTATAGGAAATTTTTGGTTGATTGTTCGTGCCGCAGGCGCTATGTTACCAACTTGTTAGATGTAGAGATGCACATTTCCGTAAGAGATTGGAGAAGGAAAACCACAATCCGACGGAGTTTTGCCCACTTATTCGGGCCGAAAGTCACTCTGTTCTGCTATGCAGTTCAGCTGTTTTGAGGACAAATGAGCCACCATCGCAATCAAACAACTATTTCTACTGCGGGTTCATTTTCAGATTTGGAAGGTCAACTACCATGAACAAGAGTTACCCTAACCACAGCTTGGAAAACTTTTTCTCTACCAACCTCTCTGCGACAGATGACGCTGTCTTTGCTGGAATTCAGGCAGAATTCGCTCGCCAAAACGAACAAATCGAACTTATCGCTTCTGAGAACATCGTTTCTAAAGCGGTAATGCAAGCTCAAGGCACATGCCTAACAAACAAATACGCTGAAGGTTACCCAGGTCGCCGTTACTATGGTGGTTGTGAGCACGTAGATACAGTGGAAGCCATTGCTATCGAACGCGCGAAAAAACTTTTCAATTGTGAATACGCAAACGTTCAACCACACTCAGGCGCACAAGCAAATGGCGCAGTAAAACTGGCACTGCTTCAACCTGGCGACACCATTCTTGGTATGTCTCTAGACGCAGGTGGCCACTTAACGCACGGTGCTCGCCCAGCGCTTTCTGGTAAATGGTTTAACGCAGTGCAATACGGCGTTGACCGCGAAACACTAGAAATCAACTACGACGACGTTCGTGAGCTAGCACTTGAGCACCAACCTAAAATGATCATCGCAGGTGGTAGTGCAATTCCACGTACTATCGACTTCGCAAAATTCCGTGAAATCGCAGACGAAGTAAACGCGATTCTTATGGTCGACATGGCGCACATCGCTGGTCTTATCGCAACAGGCGCGCACCCTAGCCCGCTTCCTCACGCTCACGTTGTTACTACGACAACACACAAAACATTGCGTGGCCCACGTGGCGGTATGATCCTGACTAACCACGAAGACATCATTAAGAAAATCAACTCTGCGGTATTCCCAGGTTTACAAGGCGGCCCACTGATGCACGTGATTGCTTCTAAAGCAGTGGCATTCGGTGAAGCCCTAGGTCCTGAATTCAAAACTTATATTGATTCAGTGATCAACAACGCAAAAGTCATGGCAGAAGTATTGCAAACTCGCGGTTGCGACATCGTAACTGGTGGTACTGACACGCACCTAATGCTGGTTGACCTTCGCCCTAAAGGTTTGAAAGGTAACAAAGCAGAAGAAGCACTAGAGCGTGCAGGCATCACATGTAACAAAAATGGCATCCCATTCGACACAGAGAAGCCTATGATTACATCGGGCATCCGTTTAGGTACGCCTGCGGGTACAAGCCGCGGCTTTGGCGCTGAAGAATTCAAACTCATTGGTAATTGGATTGGTGACGTACTGGATGGTTTGGTTAGCAACCCAGAAGGTGACGCAGAAGTAGAAAAACGCGTACGCAAGCAAGTGAAAGAGCTTTGCAGTCGCTTCCCTCTTTACCAGTAAACGATTTTTTATATCAGAATAAATCCTGACAAGTTATTTGGAGATTAAGCAATGGACAAAACACTGAAGTTTACAGATAGCCACGAGTGGGTACGTGACAACGGTGACGGCACAGCAACTATCGGTATTTCTGAGCACGCTCAAGAGATGCTAGGTGACGTGGTATTCGTTGACCTACCAGACGTGGAAGATGAAGTCGAAGCAGGCGAAAGCTTTTCTTTGGTGGAGTCTGTAAAAGCGGCTTCAGACATCTACTCACCAATCACTGGCGAAGTAGTTGAAATCAACGAAGAACTAGAAGACAGCCCAGAGCTAATCAACGAAGAACCATACGAAGGTGGTTGGATTGTGAAAGTGAAGCTTTCAGACCCATCTGAGTTGGATGACTTAAAAGATGCGGAAGAATACCTAAGCTCTATCGAAGAAGAGTAATTAGGATGAGACGAAAGCTGTCCCCTAGCATAACGATTAGTGGACAGCTTTTTTTCTAGGTTCGGACGTATAATTTAGATTATCAGTAGCGTAAATCCGTTACCCGAACCAAGGAGTAGGTAAAGGACAATGACTGAATTACTTCAAAGCCTCAGCACACAAAACGAGTTCGTTGCTCGCCACAACGGACCAAACAAATCTGACCAACAGAAAATGTTGGAAGCGATCAATGCAGTAAGCCTAGATTCGCTTATCGACGAAACCGTACCAGCACAAATTCGCCTAGAGCAGCCAATGAGCTTGGCAGAAGCAAAAAGCGAAGCAGACATGCTGGCAGCGATGCGTAAATTCGCTGATCAAAACCAAATCAAACGTACATTCATCGGTCAGGGTTACTACAACACCTTCACGCCGAACGTAATCCTACGTAACGTGATGGAAAACCCGGGCTGGTACACCGCTTACACCCCTTACCAACCAGAGATCTCACAAGGTCGTTTGGAATCGCTTCTAAACTACCAACAAATGGTGATGGATCTTACTGGTATGGAAATCGCAAACGCGTCATTGCTTGATGAAGCAACGGCAGCCGCAGAAGCGATGACACTTTGTAAGCGTGCGGGTAAGAGCAAGAGTAACGTATTCTTCGTTGCTGACGACGTTCACCCACAAACCATCGAAGTAGTAAAAACTCGTGCGAAATTCATCGGCTTTGAAGTCCTAGTTGGTTCTTTAGAATCACTACCAGAGCAAGACGTATTCGGCGCGCTAGTTCAATACCCAGGCACAACAGGTGAAGTTCGTGACCTAACGGACATCATCGCAAAAGCGCAGGCGAACAAAACGCTAGTAACCGTAGCAACTGACCTATTGGCTTCTGCCCTACTAAAACCTGCGGGTGAAATGGGTGCAGACGTAGCAATCGGTTCAGCACAACGTTTCGGCGTACCTATGGGCTACGGCGGTCCACACGCAGCCTTCATGGCAACACGTGACAAGCACAAGCGTACAATGCCAGGTCGTGTTATCGGTGTTTCTATCGATACCAACGGCAACCAAGCACTGCGCATGGCAATGCAAACACGTGAGCAGCACATCCGTCGTGAAAAAGCGACATCAAACATCTGTACCGCTCAAGCCCTACTGGCGAACATGGCGTCTTTCTACGCGGTTTACCACGGCGCAGAAGGTCTACGCACGATCGCTCGTCGTACGCACCACATGACCGCTATCCTAGCTGCTGGCCTAACCAAAGGCGGCTTCGAGCTTGCTCACAACAGCTTCTTCGATACCATCACCATCAATACTGGTGCACAAACTGAAGACCTATACGCGAAAGCACTAGCAGCAGACATCAACCTACGTAAGTTGGGTACTCAGCTAGGTGTGAGCTTCGACGAAACCACAACCGTGGCAGACGTAGAAGCCCTATTCGCAGTATTCGGTGTGAAAGAAGAAGTCGCAGCACTATCAACGGAAATCGCAGGCAACGAGTTTGCAGCGATTCCAGAAGCACTGCGCCGCACAACAGAATACCTAACGCACCCTGTGTTTAACACGCACCACAGCGAAACACAGATGATGCGTTACCTAAAACAGCTAGAGAACAAAGACTTCTCGCTAACGCACGGCATGATCCCACTGGGCAGCTGTACGATGAAGCTGAACGCAGCGGCAGAGATGATCCCAGTAACTTGGCCTGAGTTTGGTTCGATCCACCCGTTCGCACCAGCAGAACAGGCAGCCGGTTACGCAGCACTAGCAAAAGATCTGAAAGAAAAGCTATGTGAAATCACAGGCTACGACGCATTCTCACTACAACCAAACTCTGGTGCATCGGGTGAGTACGCAGGTCTTATCGCGATTCAACGTTACCACGAAAGCCGTGGCGAAGGTCACCGCAACGTATGTTTGATCCCAAGCTCTGCGCACGGTACTAACCCTGCGACAGCGTCTATGGTGTCAATGAAAGTGGTTGTGGTTAAGTGTGATGAAGAAGGCAACATCGACGTCACTGACCTAGCAGCGAAAATCGAGAAACACAAAGACAACCTATCAAGCATCATGATCACTTACCCTTCTACGCACGGCGTATACGAAGAGCAAGTGAAAGAAGTGTGTGAAATGGTTCATGCCGCGGGCGGTCAGGTTTACCTAGACGGCGCAAACATGAACGCACAGGTTGGTCTAACAACGCCGGGCTTCATCGGCTCTGACGTTTCTCACCTAAACCTACACAAAACCTTCTGTATCCCACACGGTGGCGGCGGTCCGGGTATGGGTCCTATCGGTGTGAAATCGCACCTAGCACCTTTCCTACCGGGTCACATTGAAAACGGTGCAGACGGCGAAAACTTCGCAGTATCCGCAGCGGATATGGGTAGTGCATCTATCCTGCCTATCTCTTGGGCTTACATCGCAATGATGGGCGAAGCTGGCCTAACAGACGCAACGAAAGTAGCGATTCTGAACGCAAACTACGTGATGGAGCAATTGCGCCCTCACTACCCTGTTCTTTACCGTGGCTCAAACGGCCGTGTAGCGCACGAATGTATTATCGACATTCGTCCACTAAAAGAAGAAACAGGCATCAGCGAAGAAGACATCGCGAAGCGTCTAATGGACTACGGTTTCCACGCTCCAACCATGTCGTTCCCTGTAGCAGGCACGCTAATGGTTGAGCCAACAGAATCGGAAGACCTAGAAGAACTAGACCGTTTCTGTGATGCGATGATCGCAATCCGTGAAGAGATGACAAAGGTTAAGAACGGTGAATGGCCGCTAGATAACAACCCGCTTGTTAATGCGCCACACACTCAAGTTGACCTAGCGAAAGAAGAATGGGATCGCCCTTACTCTCGTGAACTTGGCTGCTTCCCTTCAAAAGCAACCAAATCTTGGAAGTACTGGCCAACAGTAAACCGCGTAGATAACGTATACGGCGACCGTAACCTAATCTGCTCGTGCCCAAGCATCGATAACTACGAAGATTAATTTTTGTAGAATCTAAATAGACAAAGGCGAACCAATTGGTTCGCCTTTTTGTTTTGGAGCAAGACTTTTAAAACGTGTTTATGGACAATTCCGTTTTAGCAAGATTGCTACTTTAACAAAGCTTGAATTAGTAAAAGTATCGATAAATTCGTTATGTGATTGTCCAGCATCACTTGATCAGATCAGCAGTACGCATAGTGAAAATACTACACGTTGCGAATCAATCTTAAACAGATTGTTAGTAGACAGCCTATAACGCGAGTTTAAACCCTTCATGTGTTGCTTTGAATCCAAGTTTTTCATAGAACCTGATTGCATCAGGACGCTGCTTGTCACTTGTTAACTGAATGATTGTACAGCCTTTGCTTTTTGCCAGTTTGATAGCATGTGCGAACATTTGCTCACCGAAGCCTTGTCCACGGTAGTCACTATGGATTCGAACACCTTCGATAAGACAACGCCAACCACCAATATGTGTCAGGTAGGGAATAAAAGTAATTTGAAGCATCCCGACTAGAGAGTTTTCCAGTTCAACAACCAGTAATTCGTTGTTTGGATCTCGTGTAATCGCTTCAAACGCTTCAATGTACGCACTATTCAGCGGAACAGACGCGTCCTCTCTTTTACTACCAAGCGGATCATTTGAAAGCAAAGCAACAAGACTTTCCAAATCGTCAAAATCAGCTGAACGATACTTTAATTCCATCTATAGTTCCTGATTACTTTTGGCTGCTAACGCCCCGCTTAAGAGGTGAGCAACGCAATGCTGAAGATCCCGCATACCAACTTAAACACCATAACCAACGCATAGTAAAAATGCCGCGCGTTACGAATCACTCTTGAACAATTTGCTAGCACTCTGACTACCAGTAATTTGACATAATTTCTTTTGACCACTCGGGCTGCTCGACGGTTGTTCTTGGTAAGAATTCACCCATTACTGGCTTAATGTCTACCACTGGCGTACCGTCTATAGCATCCAATCCTCTAACATGTAGCACATTCCCACAAACAGAAATCACTTCACAAATTGTAGAACCTAAACGGTTCGGTCGGTTTTTACCTCTTTGGGCAAAAATACCAACTTTCGGCCAATCAGTGTTATTTCTTGGATGCCTTGCACCCGTTATAATCTTTGACTTATCAACTTTGTTGAAATAAAAAGTCACTTCAACATGAGAAAAATCAGAAAGTCCGATAAGAGCTTCCGCCCCGAACGCAGCATCAATAGCTATAGAGGCGTTTTCTTTATCCCAGTTATCGTCAATCATCTCACTTCTGGTTGATTCAACTTTTCCTATAGGAACAAGCCTAATTTCTTCCATGATTATTTTCTCCTCCGGGTGCTAACGCTATCTATAAGGCGCTCTTTACGTAGATATAATGCGGTCTATCGTTTAACTCTTCAACTGAAAATCAATAACCTAATGAGTGAGTTAAAAAGTTAGAGTGCACAGTGAATGCATAATTCCTTAGTGTGCTGAGTTTAAATAACTTTTTGTAGGACAAACGCACATTAACAGAATGTGTGTGAGTATCTGCCCTAAGCCATAAAGGGGCACTTTCGAGCTAAAAAGTGCCACGGATAAAAATTCAGCCTGAGAAGCTTTTGGACAGAAACGAGCTAGACTCTTTATGCTAGCTCGTCAAGATAGGATTAGATGAGATAGTCAAAACTTAGCTATCCAAAGGCAAGGTCTGAACCCTTTACATGCTTGTAAAGTATCACTTAAATTTCAATTGGAACGTACTCAAGACCAAACATGTTGTTTTCTGATATCCGAACTCGTTTCAGTTTGATTTTGGGTTCATATTCTTTCCTCTTCTCATTCATACTTGTTACTAGATTTGTTATTAATTGTAATTTTGAAGACGGGAAATTACAGCCTAACGTAATACTGGCAATTCTAACGTTGAGCTTACTTCTATCTGGGTTTGGATACTCATAGCTTGAATAATAGACCTTATCAAGCTTATATGACATTAACCTTACTTCTTCCTCGTATGACCATTCCTTATTCTTAGTAAGTAAGTATTGGTTAAATATGAACTTATCTTGCTCTATCTTACGTTTTTCGCCATTCGTATACTTCACTCTACCAATGCCACAAGCATTTGGAATACCAGATCCGAACTGATACTCTACCATGATACCTTGATGATTTTCAGTATAGTGAGACCACATCAGCATGGAGTTTGGGTTCTTTGAAAAAGAACATATCCTATAATCTGAATCTATTAAATGCTCTGAACCGATTTTCGAAATAGCTGGCATTTCAATTGGGTCATTTAATTGGGTCTTCTGAGGTAGATAAAAATACTGGTTAATAAGTGAATCTAACGTATTCAAGTTGAATGGTGAATATTTATAGAGACTTCCTTTTTCAGAACACTGAAATCTATCCCACTGAAATGAATTAACAAGCAATATATTAAGCATATCACGCCAATGGTCATAAACAGTTTTTGACAACTTATTGCCTGATAGTTTGGATGCACTTAAATAGTTCGATATAATGACATAACTAAAGTCATTATGATCTTCCATGATTTTTATTGCTTTCTGGTAATGTTCAAATGCTTCTTGATACATTCCTCTTCTTTCACAACAAACACCCAACACATTTTGGGTAGTGATGGTAGGTATATTATCATTATGAAAATCGCTCACTCTATCAAAAACTTCGACATAATGACCATTTTCAATACCATAATGACAAAAACTTTCAAAATTTTCGTAAGAAAATTCTTTGCTTTCAAGTTCTGATTGTATAGAAATCAACTTGCTTTTAAAATAACTTTTATCCCATTCCTCTTCTAGGGCAGTTAACTCGTCATAAATTTCAATATACATTTGATGATTAATTACATCTGGCTCTTCAAGTATCTTTTCAACCTTTTGGTAGTCACTCCATACCGCTAAAGGAATATCAATTTCATCATTGTTTTTTAATCTATTTCTTAAATGACAAATAATTCGTTTACATTCGAACAATTTGAATAATATGTCGCTACTTGTCTTTTTGAGCACAAAATCATAAACCTTTTCATCCAGAGGTTCATTTAGACATAATTGAGAAATTAAGTAATATAACCTTAGACCGACATCATGTTGTGAAAACTTATCATCTTCCCATTCTTCTCGGTATATCCCTATTACATCATTATATCTTTTTGCTTCAAATGCTTTTGAAATAAGCCCTAACTTCGTTATACGTCGTTTATCGTTCGTGTTTCTCTTTATGTATTCCTCATATATTCTTTCATAATCTTTACTTATCAGTTTATCAAGCTGAAACTCGCAAACTTTAGATATTGCAAGTTCATTCTCAATCTTACCTAAATCTCTATATTTTTTAATAATATCGACATCAACCTTGTCGAGTTCTTTTATCAGTTTTGTTCCATCTTCATAACGATTTAAATGATAATATACGACAATCAAAAATGCAGTAATTGACCCAGTCCTTTTCAGTCTATCATCTGTAAGGATTTCAAAAAATAATTCCCATTCGTTTTCTGTAAATTCAACATTGTTATAGTTAATATTTCCAGCACGACCAATTTTATTACTGATGTCTTCAAAACTCTCATTATTATAATCAATTTTTAACGATCCGAGTAAATACTTAGGATTCCTTTCTGCCCAAAACAATTTCCACCAAGCATTTGTGTTATCTTTGTCGTGCGTAATGGACAATCTAAAGAAAGAAGCTGCTATATAACTCTCATCAAATCCATCAAAAAGCTTTGATGCTACAGTCCCAAGATATTCGTAAGCGCTCGATAGACTACCATTGATCTGCACAATTTCACTAAATAGTTCTTCGTTAGATTCCTCTCTAGCATCTAACGTAAAATAGAGAAAACCATAATAGTATTCATTCTTTTTAAGTAGATCTTTATCCTCTAAAAATGATAATTTTGAAAATCTTTTATTTTTAATTAATTTTATAATTTCTTTATCATCCACAATACATTCCGCTTTCTTTCAAACTTAACCTTTGAGATACGTGGTATCTCTATAAAGTATATTCTAGCTTCTATCTTACAGAAACTTCGTAAACTTGTTTAGTTTTAATAAGTTATCATTCACATATACGAACGATATCTCGCATTACATTAGTCAGATTCAATTTTTACTTGCTGGGCAATGAACCACCTAATGAGCCTTTGGGTTCTCCATTAGTTTGTGTATGTCAAAACTCAGTATCGTGAGCTGTACTAAGTATTAACGTTAACTTGGAATGGAGCAATTTCGTGCTACACACCCCATCAGCACTCCTTTGAACATTTTTGTTACCCAAGATTGAAACTGCTAAATTAGTGGGGAACACGACAATGAGGATTGAAAAGTGGAACTGAAACTGACAGATGAGCAATTGCGCACATTATTGTATCTAGTAAAAACAGAGATGGATGGACTTTGTGGTGATTTAGGATACGCTGAGCTTTCAAAAATAAAAATCATCTTGGAGCAACAGTTGTTAGATGCAGATTCTGTAGAGGAGCCATCTAACTCATAATGGGGCACTTTCGAGCTAAAAAGTGCCACGGATAAAAATTCAGCCTGAGAAGCTTTTGGACAAAACCTTGTTAGCTTAAATGACTTAGTTGCATCAAGATCAGGTATGAAAAAGTATCTTGAAACCATAGTCTCTTGTTATGTACGTTCTTTTAGTTGCACATATTTAGCCAAACCAATGCCTTTATTTAGCTCAGTTACATAGTTTGTGCTCATTCTAGCTTCGTTGACTAATTTACTGATACTTATGTTTTTTGTTCGGATTATTTCACCAAATTTAATACCAAACAGATGAATCATTAACACCAGCTCACCGCGGGGAGCATCCTGATACATTGCACGCAAAACCTCCGCAAAATCTTGGATTGAGCTCGAATCGTTGAGAGCTTTATGCACATCCAGCTTAGATTCAAGATAAGTTCCGCTTGTCCTTTCGCGACGAACTGTTTGTTTGCAGTAAGGACAGTCGATATCTTCTAGCTCTTCACCACCAACAAAGCCTGCGCCAGAGACAAAAACTTTAAATGCTTTCCCACATTTCTCGTTTGAGCAAATTTCCACTTTTTCCTCCAAAGTACATAACGCCCTGTTAAGGGGTGAGCAACGCAATACCGAAGTCGCCGCATACCGCCTTAAACACTAAAACCAACGCATGATGAAAATGCCACGCGTTACGAATCACTCTTAAACAGTTTGTTATGTAGCGATGCTCGCAAGGACGCAAACCAAGAATGCAGGCACGCCAGCTATGAGTAGTTTGATACAAAAGGCTGTATTTTCTGAGAACCGCTCATCATCGATTTCGTCCACAACACTACGGTCAACCATTGAGTCTGTAATCCTATCAACCTTGTCGTCAGACTGCACCATCCCCCCCAGAGGCGGATACATGAAAAATAAGGCTGTCGTTCCCCATATAAGCATTACGATGAAAAATGCATAGTCCGATACAAACTTAAGTCCAAAGAAGCCTGTAGACATCTCTAGACCAACAACTATTACGGCTGCTATTACATTCGCAACCGATACAAATCGAACTAAACCAAGCATTTATACTCCATTTCTTACCTAGCTATATAACGCCCTGTTAAGGTGTGAGCAACTCAATACCGAAGCCGCCGCATACTACCTTAAACACTAAAGACAACGCATGGTAAAAATGCCACGCGTTGCGAATCACTCTTAAATGCTTTGTTAAGTTTTACAGCACAAAGTTACTCTTGTACTAAAACACCTTCATCCACCTCATAATCGCTTAATGAGGA
>NZ_JAHGAD010000048.1:0-8750 GCF_030248375.1 Vibrio sp. B181a
AGACTAAATATAAAAAGTGATTGATTTTGTTGAGTAATGCCTAACAAACTGTTTAAGAGTGATTCGCAACGCGTGGCATTTTCACTATGCGTTGCGTCCAGTGTTTAGGTGGTATGCGGCGGCTTTGGTATTGCGTTGCTCACACCTTAACAGGGCGTTAGTCGCCAGAAAAGCTAGTAATCAAAATCATGTTTCTGAGCTTGAAATTTAGCAGCAGTTTGTTTGATACACAGGTTCATCGTCGATCATTAGAACTTAGCTTTAGCTGTTTTGAGTCCAAGTTTTGCAAGTGTCCTAGCGGTAGTTTTGTTCTTTGGTGCTGACAGAGCAGGGCAATCGAGAGTCTGTTTTTGGTGGCAACCACGCTCGGTGAGTTTGTTGGTACAAAAGCCGATTTACTCGCTGAAATGACTTTTTCTCTGGTGTGGTAAGGTCCACGTGGTTTCAGTGGCTTTGTTGAAAGTCCGCACTGTGAGATTGGCTTTCCAAAAGGGCTTTTTTGGCGTTGTCTGTCCGTTTTCTGCGGCGTTGTTTGTTCTAAGTGGTTTCATTGAGTAGCCGCTTTGAGACTACGCCTGACTTAAATGCATCGAAGCACATAAAGTTTGTTGTTCGCAAAGTTTAGTTCGGCTTAAAATTGTCGCTCGGTGCCTCGCGACTAACAAACTGCTCAAGAGGGATTCGCAACGCGTGGCATTTTCACTATGCGTTGATTTTAGTGATTAAAGTGGTTTGCGGCTGCTTTTGTATTGCGTTGCTCACCCCTTAGCAGGGCGTTAAGTGCTTGGAGATATGTGGAGGTGGAACTTCTATGTTTATTCTAATTGGTTCTATAGCTATGCTATTAGCAATGATGCTCTACATTCAACTTCTGTTGGCTGTTGCTAGCGTGCTGTCTGGTATATTGAAGTTTGTAGCTTCAATGCTCATATATTTAGTCTTTGTTCCTGTTTTTGTTTCTCCACTATTCTACATATTAAAATGGGAAGCTAAATTTGAAGAACAATTTACGCTAGGCATATTTTTGTATGTCGCTAGCTACTTAATCATAATGTTACCTAGTATTTTATATCTGTCGAAGTTTAAACTGTTAGAGTTACGTAGAGCAGGCTATTTTTTACCTCGTCGCTAGTTCGCACTTAACAAACGCTTCAAGACGGATTCGCAACGCGTGGCATTTTTACCATGCGTTGATTTTAGTGATTAAGGTGGTATGCGGAAGCATCGTATTGCGTTGCTCACCACTTAAGCGGGCGTTAGGGCTTACTACAAAAATTGCAAGGATGTGAAATGGTAAGGTTTTATCTAGTTCTTACTTTGTTAGGTATATTGCTTCCTTATGGAGCGTTGGTTCCTTGGTTACTTGCCAATGGCTTAGATATTAGTCTTTTGTTCAGTGAAGCGGTGGCAAACCCCATTAGTATAATGGCTTGGCTTGATGTCTTAGTCGGTGCGATTGCTCTGATAGGCTTTATCTTGGTGGACGGGCAAAAATACAAAGTGAAGTACCGATATTTTGCAGTCTTGGGAGCTTTGTCTGTTGGGGTATCGTTTGGACTCCCAATGTATCTTTTACTTCAAAGAAAAACAGTCCCTTCAACCACAGCCCTAACAATAAATTTAAGAGTGATTCACAACGCTTGGCGCTTTCACTTCAAGCTAGTTAAGTGTTTATGGCACAATGCTTTAGCTAAGGTGGCAGCGTTGTTCACACCTTAATTTGGCGTTAGCCTACCTTTCAATGTTGGAACAATGGATGAATAGTTTGAAATACGACCAAAATGAAATAAATAAGGAAGGTTGGGAAAAGGTTGCCTTGGCGTATTCGGGAGATTCCGCCTCAGAAGATGACCCTAACTTACGTGAGTTTGCGAGGAGTGAATTTATAAAACGCCTTGATGGAAAACACGTTTTAGAGGTTGGTTGTGGACCAGGAACGGACGCAGCAAAATTTCATGAGTTAGGTTTTGAGGTTCTTGCCACTGATTATTCCTCTAGGTTTTTAGATGTTGTTCGAGAAAGATACCCGTACTTAAAAGTTAAGCTTTTTGACATGGTACAGCCTGAGTCCTTACATCAAAAGTTTGATGGAATATATGGTTTTGGCAGCTTCATTCATATTCCTAGAGAACTGTGTTGCGAGTCACTAAGAAACCTCAATGGGATTTTAAAGCGTGGGGGCGTTCTTTGTTTGCAGTTGATCCAATCTTCAAAAGGCATTGAGCAATACTATATTGATGATTGGGCTGGCGATCCTCAATGTTCAATGTTATTCAACTGCTATGCCCCTGTAGAAATTGAAGCGCAGTTAGGACTTGCTGGGTTTACCGAGGTAGAGTTTCTGACGATGCCAGCCAGCATTTATGATGAAATTCCGCGCTTGATTGAGAGAGGGATCACAGGGTACTTTGTTTTCGCTCGAGCGGCATGAAACCGAACCCTAATTTGGGCTTGTAGGCTAACAAATTGTTCAAGAGGGATTCGCAACGCGTAGCATTTTTACCTTGCGTTGGTTTTAGTGATTAAGGTGGTATGCGGCGGCTTCGGTATTGCGTTGCTCACCCCTTAACAAGGCGTTAGCTTTATCAATCCAATCGTTAAATGTAAGAGTTAGAATTGTCAAGTACAATGTTGCTTTGATACTTGCCGAAAAAGGGACTCTTGGAGGCATGCAATTGAGTTATTTCAGCTAGTATTTCCTCAATTTAATGTGAGGATAAAATAAATGACTGGCAAAAAAGTCAAAGCAATATTAAATCTCAGACGCATAAAACAGTATGGAGAGACAACGTTAGGAAAACTAACTATTGAAGGTATCGACAAGAGTTGGTTTGTTCTCGAACCAGGAGGTCCTGACTCTATAGTTGAGGGTTCGGACAAAAGAATTTCGGCTGGTACATACAAAGTGGAACCATTTAGTGGTACCAAATATAAAAATGTGTACGAATTAAAAAATGTTCCAGGACGGACTTATGTTTTGATTCACGCAGGCAATTATCACAAAAATACGGAAGGCTGTCTAATGCCTGGTAAAAGTTGGGGAGTGTTAAAAGATTCTCATTATTATGTAAGCAATAGTAAAGTGGCGTTAAAAGAAATTTTTTTAGAGATTGGCAAGTATAAAGAAATTGAGATTAGAGTAACAAATCAACTGGAGAAATGATTCATGTTAAAAAATATTGTGATTTTAATTTTTCTAATGTTTTCAAGTACTGTTATCGCATCTACCCCACGTACAGAGCTCAACCTTCTCTGGATGAAAAATAATTATTTTGTAATTCAAGAACACTTGGAAAGTGATGAATCGAAAATAGTTGTCCCTACAATAAATACTCTGGGGGAAATATGGGTTCACAGGGATAGTGCTGTTTCTGGAGAGGTGTCCCTTTTGTTGTTAGTTGCCTTGACTCATCATACCTATATTACGCTAGCAGTGCTTTCATCAGAGCCCGATTCGTTTTCAAAATGGTTAAATGAATTACAAGGAATAGTTTTTACGGATTTCAATGGAGGAGAAGTTGAACAATTATCTCATGCTAAAGAAGATCTTGTTCGTGCTTTGAGTTTATATATGAACTCAAATCCGAAAGTAGCGCTAGTTCCTTATGGCGAGAGCTTACTTGAACGACTTGAGAGAATTTCAATCCGAAGCGTAGATTAATATGTCTGCTAAAAATTGAGTTGTAGTGTTTCGAACAGAAAGCTAACAAAGCATTTAAGAGTGATTCCCAACGCTTGGCATTTTTGGCACCATCGTTGGGTTTCGTGTTTACGGTGGCACGGTTAGGTTTCGTGGTAGCGTTGCTCACACCTTAATGCGGCGTTATGCGTATTCACTCAATCGTGTAAGGGATTAGGATTGAACAAAAGAGAAATCGAGAGTATTACTCAGGTAGTCTTCCCGACACACCAAGATGAGTTCCAAGATGCAGAAGTGCTTGTTGTGTTGGGTAGTTACAAAGCAACTCAATATAAGATGCCAACTGCTGTACGACTGTACAAGGAGAAAAAAGTCTCCAAGCTACTGTTGTCAGGCGGCAACTTAGCAATAGATCAAAAGCCCGAGTTTGAGTCGATGAAAGAGTATGCATTGGATAATGGTGTGCCAGATTCGGATATTATCTTAGAACGACATGCAAAAAATACAGTAGAGAATGCACAATATTCTTCAGAGATTATCGTAGAGAGTGAAATCGCGAAAAGGTCGGTGGCAATACTGACAACGGCTTTCCACATAAAGCGGGCAAAGTACTTATTCAAAAATGCTTTACCTCAATATTTGGAACTTCACAGTTACTTTGTAAACGATCGAAGTACTCGGAGGGATAATTGGTGGCTCACCGAGAGTGCCATCTCTCGTGTAATGCACAGTCATGAAGTGATAAAGCGTTTAGGCGTTAAACCATACGCATAACAAATTGTTCAAGAGTGATTCGGCACGCGTGGCATTTTTACTATGCGTTGGTTTTAGTGGTTAAGGTGGAATGCGGAAGCTTCGGTATTGCGTGCCTCACACCTTAACAAGGCGTTAGCTTTCTCGAATCAACTTAAGCTAGGTCCGGCAGGAACTAGCTTAAGTAAAGTATTTTTCTAACTGTTAAAGTGCTTTATTATCTCGTCCGCCCAAGCAGGTATATGTATATCACCTTGTTTTAATGCAATATCACAATAATGTATTGCGAGAGACTTTTTAATGGAATCATTTCCTAGATATGCTTTGAGCTCGTCAAAATTTTCATAAGCCGTAACGGTTTCTTTCTTAAGGAAAGGTATGTTTTTTGTTAAGTCTGCATGCTTTTTATTTGTATCTGATTTATAAGAGTAGTTAGACAACAAGTCCGATAGCTGAATATCTTCTTTGGCTATTTCCTTTAGTGCGTCCCACGTTATTTCTGGCTCTAGTAAATCTTCTATTTCAGTGTTTGTGGCTGTGTTGTTAGCTACAGATATTAACTTAGCGTCATCGTTTTCTCTGTCTAATATTATTCTGTCAAATCGTAGTTTCTTTTTGTAATTGCCAGCTTTATAGCCTGGTATCTGTATCAATGACTTTTCATCTGTATCAATAAGACACAGAACTTTCCCTTTTATTTTGTTTAGTTCTTCTGAATCAGAAAATGGTACATCTAAAAATCTGAATAGTTTTTTTACATTGCCACAGCCATTAAAAGGAAGGATATTTAAATTATCTACTCTATCTTTCAAGTATAGGTTAAGATAGAGAGCATCTTCATACCCTTCACATATAATCCAATTGGCATTCGATGACTTGAGTATTGCTAACATTGAACTCATAAGATCGAAATAACTTTTCATCTCGATAGAATCAGGAAAATGCCTTCTGTTGTCGTAAAGATTTGCTAGTGGGTAGCTCGCTAATTTTGGGGCATCATCTCCATTTTCCGACACAAAGTGTAAGCGACCTTCCGAAGGTCGTAATAACAACCCATACCAATGGGTTGTAAGGAGTAGTTGGTGACAATATTGCTCAGATAACTCAGTCAATCGAGCAAATTGAGAAAATCTATGTGCAGAATCTAATGAGTTTTCTGGTTCGTCGATAGCTAATATTACTTTTTTATTCATTTGGTTTGTTGATAACAAAGTAATAGCAACATCCATGAGCGCTAATCGTTGTTGACCAGAGCTAAGGCTGTTTATGTGTTTACCATCTTTAGTCAGTGGACGTATACTGAAATACTCTTTCAATATTGATGCAAGAATATCATTTGGCTTGACGGTTTTCTTATTTGTTCCTTTGGGCTCAAATTTATAGCCGCTAAGAAGCTTAGTGTTGATACTTTTGATGTAATCATCGAGATTGGAGTTTATCAAGTCAACAATACTACTTTTTCTTCCACCAGTTTTGTTTCCAGTTGAGTCGTAGTTCTTTTTCGAAAGCAGGCTTATTATCTCATCTGTTACACTCTTATCCATCAGGGCTTGCATCTCATTTGCCTGTAAACTTAAGATGTCACTTATTGAGCTCTCAATGGGAATATATACGTATGTATAGTGGGAAATTAGCTTTTCGAAAAGGCTTGTTATTTTTGCTTTCGATACCCCGTAACGTTTAGTTTGGTTAACTATATAACTGTGCACGGTAGAAGTTAAAACGACATTCCCTGTTCGGTCCTTACCTATACAGAATAATAGGTAGTCATCACGATCTATATTTTTTTCTAATTCATTTCGCCATTCTGCGAACGTGATATAGTGTTCAGGATTGCTTATCTTCCTCGGATCAAGGTTCCAGAAAGCATCCGAAATTTTTTCTTCTTCGGAGCTAAAGTTAAAATCTGACTTCTTTATCAAAAAAACCGGACATATAAATGTACGGTCCTTTCGTTGTCCTAGCGTAGTATCCCAATGCTTAAGCTCTACTTCGTTCATTAGGCAGTTAAGCGACTCAAGGATCGATGACTTTCCTATTCCATTTTCACCTATAAAAACATTGAGGTTTTCGCGCATTTCATAGTTGAAGGGAATAAAGTTAATGTTGCTATAACATTTATAATTTCTTAAAAACAGTCCTGCAATCAAAGGTGACACCATTAAGTAAGTCTTGCGATTATGACAATAGTAACATATACGGTTATTAGTAGAACTAAACTTCATACGATTTATGTGGAAAAGTTCATATAATCAGTGCCTTATCTGGACATTTTACTGCAAGAAAGCTAACAATCTGTTTAAGAGTGATTCGCAACGCGTGGCATTTTTACTATGCGTTGCGTTTTTGTGTTTAAGGTGTTCTGCGGAGGCTTTGGTATTGCGTTGCTCACACCTTAACAGGGCGTTAGCTTCATACATCAAATAATAGGAGACACAGCATGAAAAATGGATTAGCTAGATTATCTTTGGTTCTGTCAGGCTTTCTTGCTGGAAGCTTGCAACTAGCTTCTGCATCTACACTTGAATGCGGGAAATATGTCGGTTGTGAAAGGAAGTTTTGCGAAATAGAACAGCAAATTGTAATAGCCAGCAGTAAAGACAACCAAGCTAAAGTGGAAGGGCTCAAAATCGCTTTGAATCAGTCAAAGTCAACATGTACGAATGAATCACTTGTTGAAGACCTAACTTCTGAAATATCCGAAGTTAAAGAGGAAATAAGAGAATACGAAGCTGATTTACTTGAGGCTCAAAACGACAATAAGTCAGACAAAGTTAAGAAGTATGTAGATAGGATTGCAGAAGAAAAGCAAAAGCTTAGTCAGCTAACAGAAGAGTTGAATACGTTAAAATAAAGCTAACAATCTGTTTAAGAGTGATTCGCAACGCTTGGCATTTTCACTATCCGTTGCGTTTAGTGTTTAAGGTGGTTTGCGGGAGCTTCGGTATTGCGTTGCTCACACCTTAACAGGGCGTTATGCGACCTAAAGGAAATTGAGGTTTATGGATAAATTTGTAATGCTTCAAGAGCTTGGTGCGGGTGATTTTCAGCATCTTAACGGTTCATTGGAAGCACACCTGAAAGGAACTGAACAAGTTCTAATTGACTGGGGTAGTAGCGAGTTACTTCAAATCGCAGGTCTCTTTCATGCCGCGTATGGAACAGCGGGTTTCGATGAAAAGATGGTGTCGCTAAGTCAGCGCCAAGAAATAGCGCGAATTATTGGTAATGATGAAGAAGCATTGGTTTATTTGTATTGCTCATGCGACCGAGACTATGTATTCCCTCAATTTGGCAAGGTGCTAGAAATCCAATTTAAAGACAGATTTACTGGTTCAATATTCAAACTCGAGAGTGCAACGGTGAAGTTGTTTTGCGAGTTAACGGTCGCTAATGAGCTAGAGCTTGTCTATAACAGTGAAGAGTTCAAGCTCAAATATGGTGCTGAGCTATTTGAACTGTTCCAAGGTATGGACAGCTACTTAAGTACCGAGGCTAGAAAGGCGTACAAATCAGCATTGTCGAATTTCGCATAACAATCTGTTTAAGAGTGATTCGCAACGCTTGGCATTTTTACTATGCGTTGCGTTTAGTGTTTAAGGTGGTATGCAGGAGCTTTTGTATTGCGTTGCTCACACCTTAACAGGGCGTTAAGTGCATTCGATGTCAACATGACTCAATTGCATGTAATTTTTTTGTGATAGGAAGCAGCGATATGATGAAGCTTATAGAACCATGGTTGTTTCACCGTAGGGCTATGTACATTGCAAGGAAGTTAATTCCACTGCTTCTCTTTTATGGAAAAAAGACTAGATACTCTAAGGAAGAAGTGGACTATGCAATTGAAAGATCAAAATTATCGAAAAAGCACGTAACACTAGCATATGCTATTTATTGTGTAGACTTGTCGCAAGATGACTTCCACAGAAGTGAAAGTTTCGAAGAGTACTTATCTCACAAATGTAAGTATGATCCAGCAAATCAACGATTTGATGTCGCCTCTTTTGCTCACTACTCTTCGGGTGATTGCACTTCTAACGATGGTGGAGGTGGCGAGTAATGCACTTAACAAATTGTTCAAGAGGGATTCGCAACGCGTGGCATTTTTACTATGCGTTGGTTTTAGTGATTAAGGCGACATGCGGCAACATCGGTATTGCGTTGCTCACCCCTTAACAAGGCGTTAGTTGGTTCAAGGAGTTGAAGCTATGTATAAACAATCGGAAGTTAACAAAGCATTGATAACCATCCTTTTGATTCTCAGTGCGATTATAGTTTTTACCTCTAGTTATATCGGAGGTGTGCTCATAGCTTTGGCAATCAACCTTGTTATAGGAACATTGTTTTACTCGATGAC
>NZ_JAHGAD010000049.1:0-2376 GCF_030248375.1 Vibrio sp. B181a
CACCTTAACTGCGCGTTATACGCTATGAGTGTAAGTTTGGAGTATCTATGGAAAACAGAATTAAGTTTGCACTTTTTTTAAAGGGCTGGAGTTTTGATGGGGGTGATAAGGCTTACCTTAAAGCAAATGCCGAGAAGGCTCTAACAACAGAGTTTGAAGAGGAAATGCACGACAATATTTATTGTCCTGAATGTTGTGCTCCTTTGTTTCGTTCACCCCGAGATAAAGATTATTCAGACAATGGTAGAGCTGCATATTTTGCTCATAAAAGAAGCATAAAAACAGATTGTGGTTTGCGCACGAAGAAAGCTGAGGGCAAAAAGTACTTAAATGAAGAAGAAGCCAAAAAAGCAATACAAGATGAGGAACTTGTTGTTGTTGAGGGCTTTATTCAAGACAAGCCGATTGCGCCAAACAAAAAGGCAAAGGAGTATGATCAGACGGAAGTTGAAGAACTCGACGGCCCTGTGACTTCTGTGCCGATAGGTAGGCACCGTGGAGAAACTTTCAACCTTCCAAGCAAATTTAAAACAGTCAAAGGTATAGTAAAGAATTTTGATGAAAACCTTCATCGTTACTTCTTTTTTCCAAATAGTAAGCATGCGGTCCAACTTCAAGATTATATTCGGAGTATCAAAACTATTACCGGTCCGGATAATAAGCCCAAACTTTATTATGGGAAAGTTGTTAAATCATTCAATGCCGGAAAGACACCTAAAAATATCCGTATGACGAAGCTTAGCTACAATACGAAAGAGTTTAACGACTTTTACTTTAAACTTCAGGATGAAAAGCAACGTGAAAAGGGAATTGATGATGATAGCAAGGACAGGATCGTACTAATGTACGGTAAAGTGACAGAAAACGGTTCTGGTCTTTGTATAGAGCATGTTGGTTGGGGAGAGTTTGCTCTGTTACCTAGAAAGTATGAGCTCCTTTTGGAACGCGTATAACAAACTGTTTAAGAGTGATTCGCAACGCGTGGCATTTTTGCTATGCGTTGCGCTTAGTGTTTAAGGTGGTATGCGGGAGCTTCGGTATTGCGTTGCTCACACCTTAACAGGGCGTTAGAGCGCAGGAGAAAAATGTGAATATGACGGACATAATTGAATACATTTCATATCTTATCGCAGGCATTATTATCGCTCCTTTCGGCTTTATGTTGTTTAAAGAATTCATCGGTAAAGATCGCAAGACGGTCACAGATGAAGTCAAATCTACGGTAGGAGACGAATCGAGAAAGTTTTTGGGCGGTAGATATGGTGATGCGGTTGTAGGTCAGTTTGTCGAGTTTAAACTGATAATAGCGATAGGTTTGCCATTAGTTCTATTTCTAGGAATATCTTCTTTGGTAAATTCTCTTTTGAAAGTTCTGTTCAATCTGTGAGTTGCGCTCTAACAAACTGTTCAAGAGGGATTCGCAACGCGTGGCATTTTCACTATGCGTTGGTTTTAGGTGTTTAAGGTGGCATGCGGCGACTTCGGTATTGCGTTGCTCACCCCTTAACAGGGCGTTAGCCTACCTTTCAAAGTTGGAACAATGGATGACTAGTTTGAAATACGACCAAAATGAAATAAATAAGGAAGGATGGGAAAAGGTTGCCTTGGCGTATTCGGGAGATTCCGCCTCAGAAGATGACCCTAACTTACGTGAGCTTGCGAGGAGTGAATTTATAAAACGCCTTGATGGAAAACACGTTTTAGAGGTTGGTTGTGGACCAGGAACGGACGCAGCAAAATTTCATGAGCTAGGTTTTGAGGTTCTTGCAACTGATTATTCCTCTAGGTTTTTAGGTGTTGTTCGAGAAAGATACCCGTACTTAAAAGTTAAGCTTTTTGACATGGTACAGCCTGAGTCCTTGCATCAAAAATTTGATGGAATATATGGTTTTGGCTGCTTCATTCATATTCCAAGAGAACTGTGTTGCGAGTCACTAAGAAACCTCAATGGGCTTTTAAAGCGTGGAGGCGTTCTGTGTTTGCAGTTGATCCAATCTTCAAAAGGCATTGAGCAATACTATATTGATGATTGGGCTGGTGATCCTCAATGTTCAATGTTATTCAACTGCTATGCCCCTGTAGAAATTGAAGCGCAGTTAAGGCTTGCTGGGTTTACCGAGGTAGAGTTTCTGACGATGCCAGCCAGCATTTATGATGAAATTCCGCGCTTGATTGAGCGAGGGATCACTGGGTACTTTGTTTTCGCTCGAGCGGCTTGAAACCGAACCCTAATTTGGGCTTGTAGGCTAACAAACTGTTCAAGAGGGATTCGCAACGCGTGGCATTTTCACTATGCGTTGGTTTTAGTATTTAAGGTGGTATGCGGGGGCATCGGTATTGCGTTGCTCACCCCTTAACAGGGCGTTATTTCCGCAA
>NZ_JAHGAD010000005.1:0-53807 GCF_030248375.1 Vibrio sp. B181a
CTACTAGGCCGTCAGGTTGGTATCCCATACATCATCGTATTCATGAACAAATGTGACATGGTTGATGATGAAGAGCTACTAGAACTAGTAGAAATGGAAGTTCGTGAACTTCTATCTGAGTACGACTTCCCAGGTGATGACCTACCAGTTATCCAAGGTTCTGCACTAGGCGCACTAAACGGCGAAGAGCAGTGGGAAGCTAAGATTGTTGAACTAGCAGAAGCGCTAGATTCATACATTCCTGAGCCAGAGCGTGCAGTAGATATGCCATTCCTAATGCCTATCGAAGACGTATTCTCAATCCAAGGTCGTGGTACAGTAGTAACTGGCCGTATCGAACGTGGTATCCTAAACGTAGGTGACGAAGTTGCTATCGTTGGTATCAAAGACACTACTACTACTACATGTACTGGTGTTGAAATGTTCCGTAAGCTTCTTGACGAAGGTCGCGCTGGTGAGAACGTTGGTGCACTTCTACGTGGTACTAAGCGTGATGAAGTTGAACGTGGTCAAGTACTAGCTAAGCCTGGTTCAATCACTCCACACACTAAGTTCGAGTCAGAAGTATACGTACTTTCTAAAGATGAAGGTGGTCGTCACACTCCATTCTTCAAAGGCTACCGTCCACAGTTCTACTTCCGTACAACTGACGTAACTGGTGACATCTCTCTACCAGAAGGCGTAGAAATGGTAATGCCAGGCGACAACATCCAAATGCAAGTTGAGCTAATCGCTCCAATCGCTATGGACGAAGGTCTACGTTTCGCTATCCGTGAAGGTGGCCGTACTGTAGGTGCTGGTGTTGTTGCTAAGATCTTCGACTAATTCTTACTGAATTAATCGTAATCTTGCACTCTTCTTCTTTTGAAGAAAGCGCTAGAAAAAGGGAAGCTAAGGCTTCCCTTTTTTATATCTGCAATTCCTCCCTCCAATATGGTTATAAGCCAACCCTTCTTTGTCATATTTTTTGTTATTGAAAAACATAACTTTAGCTCTACTCAATTTTCTCCTAGTTTCTAGCTGTCTGCTAAGTCATTGAAAGCCTCTAAAACGGCTGAAATCGTTATAACAAAACGTTCTGTCACTCCCTTTAATACAACTGGTAACAAGAACGATTCTTGTTTATATTTATTCCCAAAGTGAAATTTAAAGGTTGTGAGTATGTACGTTTGTCTTTGCCATGGTGTCTCTGACAAGAAAATTAGGAAGTTGGCGATAGATGAAGGCGTATCAGACATCAAAGGGATCAAACGATGCACAGCGTTAGGCAGTCAGTGCGGTAAGTGCATCAAGCAAGCTAAAGAAATTTTAGCGGAAACAGAATACCTAACACTGAAACAAGCTAGCTAATTATTCGCTAAGCCTTTTTGACACCTTCTCATTTGCTTCTACATTTAAATGAAGCCAAAGAGGAGGGCTTTGTCATGAAAGGCGATCCAATCATAATCCAACATCTCAATAAAGTGCTCGGCAACGAGCTCGTCGCTATCAATCAATATTTCCTGCACGCTCGTATGTACAAAGACTGGGGTTTAAAGCACCTCGCTGACAAGGAGTACCACGAGTCGATCGATGAAATGAAGCACGCTGACCACCTGATCGAACGTATCTTGTTTTTGGAGGGGCTGCCTAACTTACAAGATCTTGGTAAGTTGATGATTGGGGAAGATACCAAAGAAATGATCGAATGTGATTTGAAGCTCGAAATGGCAGCTATCCCAGATCTAAAAGATGCCATCGCTTATGCGGAAGATATTCGTGATTATGTTTCTCGTGACCTTTTTCAAGATATTCTTGAGGACGAAGAAGAACATGTTGATTGGCTTGAGACGCAATTGGGCTTGATCGAAATGTCTGGTATCGAAAATTACTTACAAGCGCAGTACGTCGACGAAGAGTAGGATTATATTTCGCTGTTTTCTCGTCGAAAGAAAGTGATTAAAAGTGCACCTGATCTGTCTATCAGGTGCTAATCGCAGATATCTGGTCTTATCTCTTACATTATTACCTTTTTTAAGGATATCGCTCGCAATCTTACCTATGAAGATTGACTTCTATCCTTTAGAATTTATTCCCCCTTACCGAAAAAATAACAAAAGAGAAACGATCCATGTCTGAAGACAATCGCCAAGAAGTCACCCCAGAAGAAGAACGCCGCCAACAAGCATTGGACTACCATGCGTACCCAACCCCAGGAAAAATTGCAGTAGAACTGACTAAGCCAGCAGAGACAGCAAATGATCTTGCATTGGCATACAGCCCTGGTGTTGCAGAGCCTGTACGTGAAATCGCGCAGAACGCTGATAACGTGTACAAGTACACGGCGAAAGGCAACATGGTTGCGGTTATTTCTAACGGCACGGCGATTCTTGGTCTTGGTAACCTTGGGCCACTAGCATCTAAACCAGTAATGGAAGGTAAAGCGCTGTTGTTCAAACGCTTTGCTGGTCTAGATTCAATTGATATCGAAGTAAAACACCGCACGATCGACGAATTTGTCGACACAGTAGCTAACATTGCTGACACTTTCGGTGGTATTAACCTAGAAGATATCAAGGCACCAGATTGTTTTGAGATTGAAAAGCGTCTTATCGAACGTTGTGACGTACCTGTATTCCACGATGACCAACACGGTACTGCAATCGTAACCGCTGCGGGTATGTTGAACGCAATCGAGCTGCAAGGTAAGAAGTTAGAAGAATCAACCATCGTTTGTCTTGGTGCTGGAGCTGCGGCCGTGGCATGTATGGAGCTGTTGATCAAATGTGGCGCAATGCGCGAGAAGATCTACATGCTGGATCGTAAAGGGGTGATCCATACACGTCGTGACGACCTAAACGAATACAAACAACTATTCGCAAACAACACAGATAAGCGTACGCTAGAAGATGTAATTGAAGGTGCGGATCTGTTCTTGGGCGTATCGGGTCCAAACCTACTACCTGCAGAAGCATTGAAGCTAATGGCAGACAAGCCAGTTGTGTTCGCATGTTCAAACCCAGATCCAGAAATCAAACCGGAACTGGCTCATGAAGTGCGTGATGACTTGATCATGGGTACAGGTCGTAGTGATTACCCGAACCAAGTAAACAACGTATTGTGTTTCCCATTCATCTTCCGTGGTGCATTGGATGTTCGTGCAAGTGAAATCAACGATGAGATGAAGCTTGCGGCAGTTGATGCGATTCGTGAACTAGCGAAAGAGCCAGTACCAGAAGCGGTATTGAAAGCAGCTGGCGTAGATAAGCTAGAGTTTGGCTCTGACTACATCATTCCAAAACCAATGGACCCACGTCTACTACCACGTGTCGCAAAAGCGGTTGCTCAAGCTGCTGTTGATTCAGGTGTGGCACGTATTGAAATGCCAGAAAACTACATGGCTGAGTAAGCCAGAGTCTTTTCTGACGACAAAGAAAAAGGGACGCGATGGCGTCCCTTTTTAGTTTGGTCGAAGCTACCCCCGGTGCAGCTTCACAATGTTGACGAATTTGTAAGCAATTATTCTTCGTCAAACGCTTCGAATTCGATGCCCATTGCCGTCATCAGCGCTTTTGCTTCTGTAGGAATATCATCTGGACGGTCTTTACGAAGGTCTTCGTCAGTTGGCAGTGGTTGACCCGTGTAAGCGTGTAGGAACGCTTCACATAGTAGTTCACTGTTAGTCGCATGGCGTAAGTTGTTGATCTGGCGGCGAGTTCGCTCATCAGTCAGCACTTTTAAAACTTTTAGCGGGATAGAGACGGTAATCTTTTTTACTTGTTCGCTTTTTTTACCGTGCTCAGCATACGGGCTAATGTATTCGCCATTCCAGTCAGCCATTGCGCACCTTCATTAATGTAATAAGTTAGAAAAATAAATATAGGTGCTGATTTTAGCTGCATTTACCGCCATAAGCAAAGACATATAGACGTCTAGAAGTGTTGACGTCTTATTTTTAGACAAGTAAAGTGAGGTTAATAGTTAGGGAAGCATATTAATCAATTGAACAATACAAGCTAGATATAGCGCATTCCCATTTAGATGTCACCACCCGTGAAAGGATACACTCATGAGCACCCGTAAGCCTGCAACCATTGCTGTACGCACTGGTATCGAGTCAGACAGTCAATACCACGCTGTTGTACCACCAATCTACCTTTCGACTAACTATGGCTTCCCAGCGTTTGGTGAAGTCCCACAATATGATTACACCCGTTCTGGTAACCCTAACCGAGGTTTGCTCGAGCAAGCGTTGTATGAGCTTGAATCAGGCAAAGGTGCGGTTGTCACTAACTGCGGTACATCAGCGCTAAACCTTTGGGTATCGGCGTTTCTTGGTCCTGATGACTTAATTGTTGCGCCACACGATTGTTACGGCGGTACTTATCGTCTTTTCAATACTCGTGCGAACAAGGGTGATTTTAAAGTGCAGTTTGTCGATCAGTCGGATCAGCAAGCTCTTGATGCGGCGATTGCGAAAAAGCCAAAGCTTATCTTGCTAGAAACACCGTCAAACCCGCTTGTGCGCGTGGTCGATATTGCCGCTGTGTGTGAAAAGGCAAAACAAGTCGGCGCACTGGTTGCCGTGGACAATACCTTTTTGACACCTGTGTACCAAAAGCCTTTGGAGCTAGGCGCGGATTTTGTTATCCACTCAACGACGAAATACATCAATGGTCACTCAGATGTAATTGGTGGCGTGGTGATCACCAAGACTGAAGAGCATGCTGAAGAACTGGCATGGTGGGGTAACTGCATTGGTGCAACGGGTACGCCATTCGACAGCTACATGACACTTCGAGGAATTCGTACGTTGGGTGCACGAATGCGAGTTCACGAAGAAAGCTCTCAGCAAGTGTTAGCGTATTTGCAAACGCAATCTTTGGTGGCGAAGATTTATCATCCAAGTTTGCCAGAGCATCCAGGTCATGACATCGCGAAGAAGCAACAGTCGGGCTTTGGTTCTATGCTGAGCTTTGAGTTTGCCGGCTCATTTGATCAGCTAAAAGTGTTTGTTAAAGAACTTGAACTCTTTTCTCTTGCAGAATCGCTAGGTGGCGTAGAAAGCTTGATTTGCCACCCAGCTTCAATGACGCATCGTGCGATGGGTGAAGAAGCACTGGCTGAAGCAGGTGTCTCTCAACAGTTACTGCGTTTATCTGTTGGCTTAGAAGATGCGCAAGATCTGATTGCCGATCTTGAGCAAGCATTCGCGAAAGCAGCACAGTAATTGGGAGAGGAAGGTCATGAGTGTACAACGTCAGCTGCATAAATTTGGCGGCAGCAGCTTAGCGAACCCCGAGTGCTACCAGCGCGTGGTAACTATTCTTAAAGAGTATTCGGCAGAAAATGACTTGGTGGTGGTCTCTGCGGCAGGGAAAACCACCAACCGCTTGATCGAGTTTTTAGAAGGCTTAGATAAGGATGGCCGCATTGCCCATGAAGCCTTGCAGAGCTTGCGACAGTTCCAAACTGAATTGGTAGAAGCTTTACTAGAAGGTGAAGTACAAGCGCAACTGCTTGCTTCTCTTCAAGATGAATTCAGTACCTTGGCAGAGTTAACAGCACCCCTAACCGAAACACAAAAAGCGGCGGTTTTAGGTCATGGCGAAGTATGGTCTGCACGCTTACTGGCTGCGCTGTTATCACAGCAGGATCTGCCAGCGGTAGCGCAAGATTCACGTGTGTTTCTGCGTGCGGAAGCTGGCACACAGCCAGAGGTTGATCGTGCTCGTTCATATGTATTGATTAAAGAAGCGTTGGCTCAACACAGCCATAAACGCGTCATCATTACTGGCTTTATGGCGCAAAACGAAGCGGGTGAGACAGTATTGCTTGGACGCAATGGTTCAGACTACTCAGCAACCGTGATTGGTGCTTTAGCTGAAGTTAATTCCGTGACCATCTGGAGTGACGTGGCTGGCGTTTACAGCGCAGATCCTCGTTTGGTATCGGATGCTTGCCTGCTCCCTCTATTGCGCTTGGATGAAGCGAGTGAGCTGGCTCGTCTTGCTGCGCCGGTGTTACACAGTCGTACACTTCAGCCTGTGGCTCAAAGCGCGATGGATTTGAACCTAAAATGCAGCTACCAGCCAGAGTCTGGCTCAACACGAATCGAACGTGTATTGGCATCCGGCCGCGGTGCAAAAATCATTACCTCTCTTGATGAAGTGCTATTAGTGCAGCTGTCTTTTATCCATGGTCACGATTTTGAGCGAGCGCAGAAAGAAGTTCTGCAGGCGCTAAAACGTGCTCAATTGGAGCCTTTAGCATTCGAAGCACAAGAAGATCAGCAGACCTTACGTTTAGCCTACACCGCAGAGATTGCTGGCGGCGCATTAACCTATCTGCAAGAGTTGGCCGTTGAAGCGGAAATCAAACTGAAAGAGGGCTATTCATTACTGGCTGCAGTCGGTGCCGGCGTGACGAAAAATGCGAATCACTGCTTTGGATTTTACCAGCAATTGAAACACGCTCCGGTGGAGTTTATTTCAGAGACGGAATCTGGCTTGAGTTTGGTCGCCGTGTTGCGTCGTGCTGAAGTCGAAGAGCTAGTACAAAGTATTCATAGCCAATTGTTCCAGGCACAAAAGCGCGTAGCGGTGGCGTTGTGTGGTAAAGGCAACATTGGGTCAAGTTGGTTATCACTGTTCGCAGAGCAAAAAGAAGAGCTCGAAAAACGTCACGGTATGAGCTTTGACTTGGTAGCGGTTGTCGACAGCCAAACGTACTGGTTTGATGAAAACGGTATTGATGCAGCGACGGTTGCTCAGCGTTTTGATGATGAAAGCACAGAGAATGATGGCAACTGGCTGACGAAGCTTGGTGCGATACAAAACTTTGATGAAGCCGTGGTACTGGATGTTACGGCAAGTAAAGAGCTGGCGACACGTTATGTGGAAATCGCACAGCAAGGCATTCACCTAATTTCGGCGAACAAAGTAGCAGGTTCGGCGGACAGTCAGTACTACCATCAAGTACAAGACGCGTTTGCTAAAATTGGCCGCCATTGGTTGTACAATGCGACCGTTGGTGCAGGGCTACCAATCAACCATACCGTTCGAGATTTGCGTGAAAGTGGTGATGATATCGTCGCACTATCAGGCATCTTCTCCGGTACGTTATCGTGGTTATTCCAACAGTTTGATGGTTCGGTACCTTTTGCTGAGCTTGTTGATTTAGCATGGCAACAAGGCTTGACTGAGCCTGACCCTCGTTCTGACCTTGATGGTTCTGATGTGATGCGTAAGCTGGTCATCTTAGCTCGAGAATCTGGTTTGGATATTGAACCAGAGAACGTGAAAGTAGAGTCGCTGGTGCCAGCAGAATTGCGAGACTTGAGCCTAGACGCGTTCTTCGACCAAGGAGATATTCTCAGCGAGATTCTTCAAGAACGTTTGACCAAGGCGCAGAGAAACGACCAAGTGCTGCGTTATGTGGCTCGTCTAGAGCGTAATGGCAAAGCAACAGTAGGCGTTGAAGCGTTATCACGTGAACATGCTCTAGCGAATTTGCTGCCATGTGACAATATCTTCGCCATTGAGAGTAAATGGTACAAAGACAATCCACTAGTGATTCGTGGGCCAGGTGCAGGACGTGAAGTAACCGCAGGGGCCATTCAATCAGACCTGAATCGCTTGGCTGGTTTGTTCTGATCTGACCAAACCCATTTTTGCGAACGACAACAAAACCTCGGAGCGTTTCCGGGGTTTTTTATTATTTGGATAATGCCATACTGAATCGGAAAGCGAGGCTAAGGATAAGCCGCCAAGCAACTTGAACTATCCTCATTATGAACTTGAGAAAAATTCATAATCACAAGGTTGACATTAAATCGTATTCAATACATTCTGTAGACATATAGACGTCTAAACGTCGATTTGAGGAATTTTGATTTCGTGGTGGAGTTGCCACAGGGAGAGTAAGATGGGATACACGCATGCAGGGCACATCGATGCCTTAAACCAGAATATCGCTGAACTATCAGACAATATCAACGTCTCATTCGAGTTTTTTCCGCCGAGCAGTGAGAAGATGGAAGAAACACTGTGGAACTCAGTGCATCGTCTTAAAACTCTTCAACCAAAATTCGTTTCTGTTACGTACGGCGCAAACTCAGGCGAGCGTGATAGAACCCACTCGATCATTAAAGAAATCAAAGCGGCGACGGGTCTTGTGGCTGCGCCTCACCTAACCTGTATTGATGCAACTCGCGATGAGCTGATCGACATTGCAGATGATTACTGGAATAACGGTATCAAGAACATCGTTGCTCTACGTGGTGATATTCCACCGGGTGGCGGCGCGCCAGATATGTATGCGTCGGACTTGGTTGAGCTGCTTAAAGCACGCCATGATTTCGATATCTCTGTAGCGGCATTTCCAGAAGTACACCCAGAGGCGAAAAGTGCGCAATCGGATCTACTGAATCTAAAGCGTAAAGTCGACGCAGGTGCAAACCGCGCGATTACTCAGTTCTTCTTTGATGTGGAGTCTTACCTGCGTTTCCGTGACCGCTGTGTTGCTGCTGGAATCGACGTAGAAATCGTTCCGGGTATCTTACCTGTTTCGAACTTCAAACAAGCTTCTCGCTTTGCGGCACAGAACAATGTAAAAGTGCCAGGTTGGATGAGCAAGCAGTTTGAAGGCTTGGATGATGATCCAGTTACGCGTCAGCTAGTCGGTGCAAGCCAAGCGATTGATATGGTGCGTGTACTAAGCCGTGAAGGTGTGAAAGATTTCCACTTTTACACCCTAAATCGTGCGGAAATGACCTATGCGCTTTGCCACACTCTAGGTGTTCGTCCACAAGTTGCAGTAGGTGCTTAATACGCTTTCCCCAAATAAACAAAAGGCTTGCCATCGGCAAGCCTTTTTCGTTTCATTTAAAGTGACGAATTAGCCGATCACTTCAAGTTCTGTTAGCACTTCTTCTGCCCAGTTAATCCAAGCTTCACGTAGCATTAAGTTGCGACGAAGTGTTAGACGCTCAAGACGCGCTTGTTTGTCTAGTGTTGATGGCGTTGCGTAGTACGCTGCTTCGATTTCTTTGTAGTGAGCAACCAGTTTACGAGACTCTTCTACAAGCTCAGACAGCTGGTCACGGAACGGCGCTGCAGGTTGCACGGCACAAGCCATAAGCTTCGCTGAGAATTCGTCACGTACAGTTGGGTGTGCAGTTGGCTGATCAAACCACTCGCCCAATGCGCTACGGCCTGCGTCAGTGATTGAGTAAACCTTACGGTCTGGCTTGCCTTCTTGAGGTTCTAATACGCAAGTAACCAGCTCTTTCTCAGCCATTTTATTAAGTTCACGATAAACTTGTTGGTGGCTTGCTTTCCAGAAGTAACCGATGCTAGCTGAGAATTCTTTAGTGATGTCGTAACCGGTAGCGTCGCGAGTGCTAAGTACAGTTAGAATTACGTGTGGTAATGACATGTCTTCAATCCAAATGGTCAATAAACTTGTAAACAAGCTATCTACACTTTCATTTGCGTTCTTCATGACGCTTAAGTTTTTTAATGTGTAGATAGCACCAACAATGTTGGTCCTGTCACCTTAAAGCCGTTTATCACCTAGAGTTGATGGATGTTTCCATCGAGCTGGAGCTTATTTGATTGGATTTGTGAGCTTCCAGCAGGGAAGTAGTATATAAATAATAAGCATGAAGTGGAATAGTAGGACAAAATTACCCAAAAAAACTAATAAAATACTCAATAGTGTTTTTGTGTAGTGAATTATTTTGTTTGATGGGGACTTTTTGTTTTCTGTGTGGATTAATAAGCTGGTTGCGTATTGTTCAAATAGTAGAAGTGGTTGGCGGATAATAATAAAGGCTGAGCTTTTGCTCAGCCTTTTGGTTCTTTCTACGTAGCTCAGTTAGCCTGTGTTACGCATACCTGCTGCGATACCAGCAATCGTCACCATCAATGCTTCTTCTAAGTTTGCAGAAGCTTCTTCTGTTTGACGAGTACGGTACAGCAATTCCGCTTGAAGCATGTTCAATGGCTCAACGTAGATGTTACGTAGGCGAATGGATTCTAGGCCCCAAGGATCGCTTTGCATCAGGTTCTCGTTGTTCTCTACATTCAGTACTGACTTAATATCACGCTGAAGTTGCTCACGTAGACGATCACCCAGCGGCTGAAGCGACTCATCAACCAAGCGCTGATCATAGTAACGAGAGATATCCATGTTGCACTTGGTGTACACCATCTCAAGCATACCTAGGCGAGTTGAGAAGAATGGCCATTCACGACACATTTCTTCCAGTAGCGCCTGATGACCTTTGTCTACAGAGTACTGAATGGCCTCACCTGCGCCTAACCATGCTGGCAGAACCAAACGGTTTTGGCTCCAAGAGAAGATCCATGGAATCGCACGCAAACTTTCTACACCACCATTCGGGTTACGTTTCGCTGGGCGTGAACCTAGAGGCAGTTTACCTAGCTCAAGCTCCGGTGTTGCTTGGCGGAAGTAAGGCACGAAGTCTGGTTCGCCACGAACGACACTGCGATAAGATTCACAGCTCACTTCTGACAGCACGTCCATTAGATCACGCCACTCTTGCTTAGGCTCTGGTGGTGGCAGTAGGTTTGCTTCAAGGATTGCACTTGCGTACAGGTTGAAGCTGTTAACGGCAACATCAGGTAGACCCAGCTTAAAGCGGATCATCTCACCTTGTTCTGTTACGCGCAGACCGCCTTTCAGACTCTTAGGTGGTTGAGACAGTAGTGCAGCGTGTGCTGGCGCACCACCACGACCAATCGTACCACCACGCCCGTGGAACAGTGTGAGTTCAACGCCTTCTTCTTCTGCAACCTTAACCAGTGAGTCCATCGCGTGGTATTGCGCCCAACCTGCTGACATTACACCTGCATCTTTTGCTGAGTCAGAGTAGCCGATCATGACCATTTGGTGGTTCTGGATAAAGCCACGGTATAGGTCGATGTCCATCAGCTGTTTGATAACCGCTTCCGCGTTGTTCAAGTCGTCTAGCGTTTCGAACAGTGGACATACGTCCATGCGGTAAGGGCAACCTGCTTCTTGCAGCAGTAGGTGCACGGCAAGTACGTCAGAAGCGGTACGTGCCATTGAGATAACGTAAGCACCAAACGCTTCACGAGGTTGTGCGGCAACAATCTTACAGGTATCCAACACCTCTTTAACGGGTTCTGATGGCTCCCAGTCACGAGGTAGAAGAGGGCGCTTAGACGCAAGTTCGTTGGTTAGGAAAGCGATCTTGTCTTGCTCGCTCCACTGCTCATAGTCACCAATGCCTAGGTAACGAGTCAATTCAGAAAGCACGTCAGCATGACGAGTACTTTCTTGACGAATATCGAGGCGAACTAGGTGGATACCGAAGGCTTTAACGCGGCGCAGCGTATCCAGCAGTGAGCCGTTGGCAATCACGCCCATGCCACATTCGTTTAGCGACTGGTAACACGCGTAAAGTGGTTCCCAAAGTTGCTCTACTTTTTGCAGAGGTGCTTTGACTGCCAGCTTCTGGCCGTGAACTTTCGCGTCGAGAATATCTTTGGTTTCGTTCAGTAGTGAACGTAGCTGTTTTAGGATCGCACGGTATGGTTCGTGTTGATCTTCACCTGCAAGCTCACGAACTTTGTCGTTGCACACTGTCATAGACAGTTCGCTGATCAGCTCGTTGATGTCGTTAAGGTACAGGTCTGCCGCTTTCCAACGAGACAGAAGCAGTACTTCACGAGTCACACTGTGGGTCACAAATGGGTTACCGTCGCGGTCACCGCCCATCCAAGATGAGAAGTGCACAGGGCGAGCATCAATTGGTAGACCCTCACCAAGGTAAGATTTCAGGCGGTCGTTCATTTCACGTAAGAAGTCAGGTACGGCTTCCCATAGTGAGTTTTCGACTACTGCAAAGCCCCACTTGGCTTCATCAAGCGGTGTAGGTCGCTGCTGACGAATAACATCAGAGTGCCAGCTTTGAACGATCAGCTGCTCAAGGCGACGTTCAGTTTTTTTACGCTCTTTGAAAGAGAGATCGCTCAGTTCTAGCTTAGATAGGCACTCGTTGATCTTCACCAGTTTGTTGATCATGGTGCGACGAGTGATTTCGGTCGGGTGCGCAGTGAGAACTAATTCAATGTTCAGGTCACGAACCGCTTGTGCCGTGTCTAGCTTGCTTACATCATTTTGCACCAGCTTTGAGAACAGCGAGTTAATTGCGTCAGGTTCGCAGATATGCTCTTCACAGTGGCGTGAAATGGTGTGGTATTGCTCAGCAATATTGGTCAGGTTTAGAAATTGGTTGAACGCGCGAGTAACGGGCGTCAATTGCTCATCTGGCAGGCTTTTAATTTCTTCTATTAAGCTTTCTCTGTCAGCGCTATTTCCAGCTTGAGCCGATTTGGATAATTTACGAATGGTTTCCACTTTCTCGAAGATTTCTTCGCCATGAGCATCACGAATCGTGTTGCCCAGAAGGTGGCCCAACATGCGCACATTACTTTTGAGTGCGGCGTATTTCTCGTTCATTGTCATCCTGCCTCGTAAAAAAACTACATCCATTGTCCTTGTTAAGACTCCAATCTAGCGAAAATAACCAGTTCTAGTCAAATAAAGCAGAGTAAGTTTGCAATTATTCCGCTGCTGACCTGATTTAGAGCAAAATTAGGCCTGCTTCTCTCGGTAGAAGTGAAAATTAATTACAAAATAGCCGCTTAAAGAAGGATATAGCGTGCTAGAAGAAGAGAATCGAAGATAACAAAATGCAGCTCAATTGAGCTGCATTGTCAGGAAAGTACAGAATGCGACTAACAACAATATTTCACCATCGCACGTGACAGCACATCGATGGTTGGGTCAATAAAGTCGAAAGAGAGGAATTCATCTGGCTGGTGGGCTTGGTCAATAGAACCAGGGCCGAGAACTAAGGTTGGGCACAACTGCTGTAGGAATGGTGCTTCAGTACAGTAGTTAACGGTCTCCGAACTGGTTTGGCAGATCTCTTCAACACCACCAATAAATGGGTGGTCATGTTGGCATTCGTAACCCGGAATTGGCTCGTGCAGGGGAATAATCTCTAATCGCCCTGGCCATTTCGCTTCGACTTCTTTTAATGCGCCACGCAACATGTTCTCTAAACCATCTAGGCTGATACCAGGAAGAGGACGCACGTCATAATGCAGTTCACAGCAACCGCAAATCCGGTTTGCGCTGTCACCGCCATGGATATGACCAAGGTTTAGGGTTGGGCTTGGAATGGCAAAACCCGGATGGTGATACTCTTTAACCAATTTGTCGCGCAGTTGCATCATGGCAAACATGACTTCATGCATGATTTCAATGGCATTGACGCCGAGTGCAGGATCGGATGAGTGACCGGATTTGCCGGTTACGCGAATGGCATTTGCTACGTGCCCTTTATGACCACGAATGGGCACTAGGCTGGTGGGCTCACCAATGATGCAGTAGTCCGGTTTAAAAGGCGCATTCTCAGTAAAATGACGCGCACCCAGCATGGTGGTTTCTTCATCACAGGTCGCTAATACATAAAGTGGCTTGTTCTGCTTACTCCAATCGACTTTCTTTACCGCTTCATAAATGAAGGCAAAGAAGCCTTTCATATCGGCCGTACCCAGACCATAAAAGCGGTTGTCTTTCTCGGTTAGTTTATGTGGATCAAAACTCCAGCGTCCTTCATCAAATGGCACGGTATCGCTGTGACCAGCTAGAAGTAGACCGCCTTCACCTTCGCCCATACGTGCGATCATATTGTGTTTGCCTGGTTCCACTTCGATCACTTCAACGCTGAAGCCAAGATCTTTAAACCAAGAAGCTAGCTTCTCGATCACTTTGGCATTGCCTTGATCCCAGCTTGGATCGGTTGAGCTGATCGAAGAGGTACTGATCAGTCCTTCATAGACCTCTAGAAAACTTGGTAATTGCATGGATTCTTCAATTCTCCTATTGACAGACAGAGCACAAAAATGTAAAACACATATTAAATCATATTTAATGAATAAAAAATCAAAATAAAGCAAAAATTAAATATGAATAGTCATTTTGAGCCTTAAGTATATGGATGTCATGTAATGCTAAAAACTACGATTATCGGAGCCAGCGGCTACACCGGCGCAGAGTTGGCTTTAATGGTCAACAAACACCCTGAACTCACGCTATCAGGTTTATACGTTTCCGCCAATAGCGTAGATGCAGGAAAGAATATTGCTCAATTGCACGGCAAGTTAGCAGGTGTGATTGATATGCCAGTTTCGCCGCTGACTGACCCTGAGCAAGTCGCTCAAGTGTCTGATGTGGTCTTTCTGGCCACAGCACATGAAGTAAGCCACGACTTGGCTCCTATCTTTTTAGAGGCGGGATGTCAGGTATTCGATTTATCGGGTGCATTCCGTGTGAAAAGCGAAGGCTTCTACAACACCTTTTATGGCTTCGAACATCAATATAACAACTGGTTAGATAAAGCAGCATACGGCTTAGCAGAGTGGAACCAAGAATTAATAAAAACCACTCCTTTGATTGCAGTAGCAGGTTGCTACCCAACCGCTTCACAGCTTGCAATCAAACCTTTATTAGAACACGCATTACTGGATACCAACCAATGGCCTGTGATTAATGCAACCAGTGGTGTATCTGGCGCAGGGCGTAAAGCCTCCATGGTTAACAGCTTCTGCGAAGTGAGCTTGCAACCTTACGGTGTGTTTAACCATCGTCACCAACCAGAGATTGCTCAGCACTTGGGTTGCGATGTGATTTTTACTCCACACCTAGGCAACTTTAAGCGCGGCATTCTTGCCACGATCACGATGAAGTTGGCGCAAGGCGTGACGGAAGCACAAGTGGCACAAGCGTTTGAACAAGCTTATCAAGGCAAGCCTGCGGTTCGCCTTAAAGGTGACGGTATTCCACGTATTCAGGATGTCGAAAATACCCCTTTCTGTGATATCGGCTGGAAGGTACAAGGCGAACACATCATTGTGATTTCGGCAATCGACAACCTACTCAAAGGTGCATCGAGTCAAGCGATGCAATGTCTCAATATTCATTACGGTTACCCAGAACTGACAGCGTTGCTGTAGTCGTTGAAAGAGGGAAATGCGATGACGCAAACCAATCAAGCTCCTTTAGTCATTAAGCTCGGTGGTGCAGCTCTATCTTGCACTCAAACCTTAAGCCAACTGTTTGGTGCCATTGCGGCTTACCAAAAGTCGGCACAGCGACAAATCGCCATCGTTCATGGCGGTGGCTACCTAGTTGATGAGTTGATGGCAAAGCTTCAGCTTGAAACCGTAAAGAAAAACGGTCTTCGTGTGACGCCTTATGAGCAAATTCCTGTGATTGCAGGCGCGCTTGCAGGTACCGCAAACAAGTTGCTTCAAGGTCAAGCGATTGCAGATGGTCTGAATGCGGTGGGTCTTAGCCTCGCTGATGGTGGGTTATGTCATGTTGAAGAACTTGACCCAGAGCTAGGAGCAGTAGGCAAAGCATCACCAGGTGATTCGACCTTATTACAAGCGGTGCTAAACGCAGGTGCACTGCCGATCATCAGCTCAATTGGTCTGACTGAAAAAGGTCAGATGATGAATGTGAACGCTGACCAAGCTGCGGTTGCCGTGGCCGGTGCGTTAGATGCGGAGCTAGTGCTTCTGTCTGATGTGAGCGGTGTACTCGATGGCAAAGGGCATTTGATCAAAACGCTATCTGAGCAAGAAGCCGATGCATTGATCCAAGGGCAAGTGATCACCGACGGCATGATCGTCAAAGTTAAAGCTGCTTTGGAAGCCGCCAATGATCTTGGTCGTCCTATCGAAGTCGCGACATGGCGTTACCCAGAGAAACTGCCCCAGCTATTCGCGGGTGAAAGTATTGGAACGCAGTTTCTGCCGCAATAAAGCAGAAGCAAAACAGTTAAAGAATTCAACATTAGGAAGTGGTTGGCACTGACCGCCGAGAGCAGCGCCAGTTAAGTTTGGAGAAAAAACATGAGCAAAGTGAACGTAAATAAAGTGGTAGTCGCATACTCAGGCGGTCTAGATACTTCAGTAATCATCCCGTGGCTAAAAGAGAACTACGACTGTGAAGTGGTGGCTTTCGTTGCCGATGTTGGTCAGGGTGCAGAAGAGCTAGAAGGCATTGAAGCAAAAGCAAAAGCTTCTGGTGCTTCTGAGTGTTACATCGCAGACCTGAAAGAAGAAATGGTCGCGGACTACATTTTCCCGACACTAAAAACCGGTGCTTACTATGAAGGTAAATACCTACTAGGTACATCAATGGCGCGTCCAATTATTGCTAAAGCGCAGGTTGAAGTCGCACGTAAAGTGGGCGCAGACGCGCTGTGTCATGGCTGTACAGGTAAGGGTAACGACCAAGTACGTTTTGAAGGTGCATTTGCAGCACTAGCACCAGATCTGCATGTTATTGCGCCTTGGCGTGAGTGGGATCTAGTGAGCCGTGAAGAGTGTCTGGATTACCTAGCAGAGCGTAATATCCCTTGTTCAGCATCTCTTACTAAGATTTACTCACGTGATGCAAACGCATGGCACATTTCTACTGAAGGTGGCGTTCTAGAAGATACATGGAATGCGCCAAATGAAGATTGCTGGGCTTGGACGGTAGACCCTGAGCAAGCACCGAATGAAGCTGAAACCGTGACGTTGAAAGTAGCGAAAGGTGAAATTGTTGAGGTGGACGGTGAAGCGATGACACCATACAACGCGTTGGTATATCTAAACGAGAAAGGTGCGAAGCACGGTGTTGGTCGTATTGATATCGTAGAAAACCGTCTGGTGGGTATGAAGTCTCGTGGTTGCTATGAAACTCCGGGTGGCACCATCATGATGGAAGCGCTGCGTGCGGTAGAGCAACTTGTGTTGGACAAAGCATCATTTGAATTCCGTGAAGAGCTTGGCTTGAAAGCATCGCACCTTGTTTATGATGGTCGTTGGTTCACCCCTCTATGTAAGTCTATTCTTGCGGCTTCTGAAGAGCTTGCGCAAGACGTGAATGGCGAAGTGGTAGTGAAGCTTTACAAAGGCCAAGCAACAGTGACGCAAAAACGTTCGGATAACAGTTTGTACTCTGAAGAGTTCGCTACTTTTGGTGAAGATGAAGTTTATGACCAAAGCCATGCTGAAGGCTTTATCCGTCTTTACTCGCTATCAAGCCGTATTCGTGCGTTGAACAGCCAGAAAAAATAAGCCAATTTAACGCTTTATAAGTAAGAGACCTGCCACTGTTGGCAGGTCTTTTTGTTTTTTGCTGACCTCATTGGCATAAAGATAAAATAACCATGAATAAATATGTAAAAATATTGAATTTATACTTTATTTTTGTCTGCGATTATCGTAACGTTGAGGCATAAGAAAAAGTGAGTAAATGACCACCGGTTTGGTCAACACTTAATGAATAACACGTTAGCGTAAGCAATAGTCATCAGGAGAGACGCAATGGCATTATGGGGCGGAAGATTTACCCAAGCGGCAGATACCAGATTTAAAGACTTCAACGATTCATTGCGTTTCGATTACCGATTGGCTGAGCAAGATATCGTAGGCTCAATTGCGTGGTCTAAAGCATTGCTGTCTGTTGACGTGTTATCTGCAGATGAACAACAAAAGCTTGAGTTGGCACTGAATGAACTCAAGCTTGAAGTGATGGAAGACCCACATCAAATCTTGCGCTCAGACGCTGAAGATATCCACTCTTGGGTCGAGCAGCAACTGATCAACAAGGTCGGCGACCTAGGTAAAAAGCTACACACGGGACGTTCTCGTAACGACCAAGTGGCAACCGATCTCAAGCTTTGGTGTCGTCAGCAAGGCCAGCAGCTGTTAATTGCACTTGATCGCCTACAAACTCAAATGGTTGGCGTTGCTAAGCAGCATCAAGGTACTGTTCTTCCTGGTTATACGCATTTACAACGTGCTCAGCCTGTGACGTTTGCGCACTGGTGTTTGGCTTATGTTGAAATGTTTGAGCGTGATTACTCACGTCTGAACGATGCGCTAAAGCGTTTGGATACGTGTCCTCTCGGTTCGGGTGCACTTGCTGGTACCGCTTACCCAATCGACCGTGAAGAGCTGGCTCACAACCTTGGTTTCCATCGTGCGACACGTAACTCACTAGACTCTGTTTCTGACCGAGACCATGTGATGGAGCTGATGTCCGTGGCGTCTATCTCGATGTTACACCTATCTCGTTTGGCAGAAGACATGATCTTCTACAACTCAGGTGAGTCTAACTTTATTGAGTTGGCTGATACGGTGACTTCCGGCTCTTCTCTGATGCCACAAAAGAAAAACCCAGATGCACTCGAGCTCATTCGTGGTAAGACAGGTCGTGTATATGGCGCGCTTGCTGGCATGATGATGACAGTGAAAGCTTTGCCACTGGCTTACAACAAAGACATGCAGGAAGACAAAGAAGGTCTGTTCGATGCGCTTGACACATGGAACGACTGTATGGAAATGGCAGCATTGTGTTTCGATGGCATTAAGGTTAATGGCGAGCGTACGTTAGAAGCGGCGAAGCAAGGTTACGCAAACTCAACTGAGCTGGCGGATTACCTAGTGGCGAAAGGCATCCCATTCCGTGAAGCGCACCATATCGTCGGCGTTGCCGTGGTTGGTGCAATTGCCAAAGGCTGTGCGTTAGAAGAGTTGTCGATTGAAGAATTGAAATCCTTCTCGGAAGTGATTGAGGCGGATGTGTATGACATCTTGACCATCGATTCATGCCTTGAGAAACGTTGTGCGCTTGGTGGTGTGTCGCCGCAACAAGTGGCTTACGCTGTCGACCAAGCAGATAAACGTCTGTCTCAACGCGATACTTCAGCAGTCAAAGTACGTCCTGCTCGTTTGACGGATATCGAGACATTGGAAGGCATGGTGGCGTACTGGGCAAATATGGGCGAGAACTTACCACGCTCACGTAATGAGTTGGTACGTGATATTGGCTCCTTTGCGGTTGCCGAGCATCACGGAGAGGTAACAGGCTGTGCATCTTTGTATGTTTATGACTCAGGGCTAGCAGAGATTCGCTCTCTAGGCATTGAAGCTGGCTGGCAAGGCCAAGGGCAGGGCAGTGCGATAGTGAACTATCTGGTCGAGAAAGCGCGCCAAATGGCCATCAAGAAAGTCTTTGTGCTGACACGTACGCCAGAATTCTTTATGAAGCAGAGCTTCTTGCCAACGTCGAAGTCATTGTTGCCTGAGAAAGTACTGAAAGATTGCGATCAGTGTCCGCGTCAACATGCATGTGATGAAGTTGCACTGGAGATCAACTTGTTCGAACAATTGATCAAGAAAAGTAACGTAGCCTAGGTTGATGATTCTATTAGTATTTAAGAAAATACTCAAAAAATCAGAAAAAATTTGGAACCTTTGAGAGGAAGCCCGGTCTATTAAAGTACCACTGCTTTTTCTTAGAAGAATCTAAGAGAGCCCCAAGACCGGTATTGGTCTTGGGGCTTTTTTCTATCTGTCGTTTGAGCGATGATCATTCTTACTTTGTTTGTTGCGACGACGCTGCCACGGCAAAATCACGAAGCGCATCCAAAGGTGTAAAAACAGCAAACCATTAAATGCAAATCCGGCAAAGATCAGCGCGATCGACTCTATGCTTTGCGGATCATCTTTAAACGCAAACCACCACACGATCCAACATAAGACGGAAAGTACCGTCAGTTGATCCATGCATCGTTGGCAACGCCCAATTTTTTTCCAAAACCAATGTTCTTTACAGCTACGGCAAGCCATCGCTTTATCCATACTATCTATTTGTTCTGATTATAACCTTAACTCAAGTTCGAGAGTGCTTTTGCTCCTCTCTCCGAGCGAGTACATCTCACCAAAAATGGAAAGTTAGCTTGGTAAAAAATGTGTAGCACGTTATTGGTGTATGGTGCGCTGTCAGCCAGACAATAGGAAAAGAATAATGTCGACAGAACTTAAAGTAGCACTAGGCCTTGCTGGTGGTTTCTTCACAATTGGCTTTACCGCTATTGTGCTTGTTAGCCGTTACGCAATGATGACTGCATAATCGCCACTCTATTGATTCTTGAATTGATAAAGCTGGAATAAGAAAGCCTCGTGTAAACGAGGCTTTTTGTTTATTGGCGGGAGGTAAAGCGTGAGCCTTAGCAACCAGGACCACAATCAAGACAGTGTTTGATCATCTCTGGACCTAAGTGAAGCTTCACATTCAAATCTCGTAGTGCGGTACGAACGCCTTCTTCAATCACTGGGTGATAAAACGGCATATCCAACATCTCAGAAACCGTCATCTTATTCTGATGTGCCCAAGCGAGTAGGTGTGCTAAATGCTCGGCATTTGGTCCCATCATTTCAGCTCCCAAGAAGCGGCCAGTGCCTTGCTCTCCGTAGACATGTAACATGCCTTTGTTACGAAGCATCACGCGTGAGCGGCCTTGGTTTTCAAATGAGACTTCACCCGTTGCGAAGCAGCCACAGGTGCCTAAACGCGTCTCTAGTTGCTTGAAGGTCTCTCCTACCATCGCAATCTGTGGGTCTGAGAAAACGGCAGAGATCGATGAGCGACGTAGACCTGCACGAATATCAGGGAAACGACCTGCGTTGTCACCGGCAATACGACCTTGGTCTGCCGCTTCGTGTAGCAATGGAATTTGGTTACTTGCATCACCTGCGATGAAGATGCTCTCTACCGAGGTTTGCAACGTGTAATGATCCGCCGTTGGTACGCCGCGCTCATCCAGTGCCACATTGGTGTTTTCAATCGACAACTTGTCGACATTCGGGCGACGACCAGTTGCTGCCAATACGTAATCAACAATAAAGGTTTCTAGTTCACCATCGTGGTTGATGAACTTGATTTCAACTTTATCCTCTTCGCTGTTGTCTGATGAAGCAATGCGTTTCATGCTTTCGACTTTTACATCGGCATCAAGGTAAAACTCTTCTTTGAAGGCTTTATCGGCGTAGGCCATCACTTCAGGATCGGTCAATGGTCCTACTTGACCACCAAGACCAAATAGCTTCACATTCACGCCTAAACGATGCAGCGCTTGACCCAATTCAAGGCCAATCACACCAGGGCCAAATACGGCAACAGATTCTGGCAAGTCATCCCAATCGAATACATCATCGTTAATTACTAAGCGGTCGCCGAGTTCATTCCATACAGCAGGGTGTGCTGGACGCGAGCCTGTTGCGATCACAATACGTTTAGCTGTGATTTGAGTGTGGTCATCAACGATTAACGTGTTGTCGGTGGCAAACTTAGCATAACCCGACACTTTATCTTCAGCAGGGATCTCATCGACGCCTTCCAACACAAAGCCAACAAAGCGGTCACGTTCACGCTTTACTCGATCCATTACTTCACGACCGTTAATGTAAATCTCGCCTTGTGGGTGTACACCAAATCCCGGTGCTTTCTCGATCTGGTGTGCGCTTTCTGCTGCGGCGATTAATAGCTTCGATGGCATGCATCCGACACGAGCACATGTTGTGCCGTAAGGACCACCTTCAATCATCACAACACTGTCTGTGTGTGCTTTTGCTGCGCGGTAGGCGCCAAGACCTGCAGTACCACCACCAATAATTGCTACGTCGACATTTAACTGTTTCATAATGGATTCTCGTTTTTCCCAAACGCAGTTGAAGTTACTAAGTTTGGGTGAGTGAATTTGAGTTCATTAATCTTGATAACTGGTCGAACGGTGAAGACAACCAGTTATCAAGACTAAGCATAGGAAGTGATTGAGAGGGATGGTCTCCCGGGCGAGGGATGCTCCGGGAGACCTAGGGCTGAGTTCTGGACAGCGAGATTGCCAACCCAAGCCCATTAGGCAAACTATTAACCTAGGTACGCTTCTAGCTCTTCGCTACCGCCGATGTGTTTACCACCGATGAAGACTTGAGGAACCGTTGTGCGACCAGAGATTGCACGTAGGCTGACTGTTGTTGCGTCTTTACCCAGAATCACTTCTTCATATTGAAGACCGTGGTCAATCAGGTTTTGTTTCGCCTTCATGCAGAAAGGACAACCTGGTTTGGTGAACACTGTGATCGATTCTTGAGTTTTGTACTCAGGAGCAACGTAGTTCATCATCGTGTCTGCGTCAGAAACTTTGAACGGGTCGCCTGGCTCGTTTGGTTCGATAAACATTTTCTCAACCACGCCGTTTTTCACTAGCATGCTGTAACGCCATGAACGCTTACCAAAGCCGATGTCATTTTTGTCCACTAGCATACCCATGCCGTCTGTGAACTCACCGTTACCATCTGGAATGAAGGTGATGTTTTCTGCTTCTTGGTCAGCTTTCCATGCGTTCATTACAAACGTATCGTTCACTGACACACATAGAATTTCATCCACGCCGTGTTCTTTAAATACTGAGAACAACTCGTTGTAACGAGGTAGGTGGCTCGACGAACACGTCGGAGTAAACGCACCTGGCAAGCTGAATACGATAACCGTTCTGTCTTTAAACAGCTCATCCGTGGTTACGTTCACCCATGCGTCACCTTTACGAGTCGGAAAAGTAACTTGTGGTACAGCTTGACCTTCTTTTGATGCAAACATGATGATTTCCTTTTTAAATTTATGAAATAATTCGTTTTCGAGCTTAGCGTTATTTGTCGCTCAGTTTCGTTTTGTTGAGCTTATTATTGAAAAAAAACTTTGATAGCTCTAATCGTTTAATGCTATGGTTTTGATAGATTATTTCTATCGCCAAACAAGAAGCGAATCGTACGTATGAATATCCGAGATTTTGAGTACTTGGTGGCGCTTGCGGAGCACAAGCATTTTCGAAAAGCAGCGGAAGCCTGTTTTGTTAGCCAACCAACTTTGAGTGGCCAGATTCGTAAACTAGAAGATGAACTGGGCACGGCATTACTAGAAAGAAGCAGCCGTCGAGTGCTGTTTACCGATTCTGGTTTGCAGTTGGTAGAGCAAGCAAAACGCATCTTAAGTGAAGTAAAAACCTTCAAAGATATGGCGAGTGGCCAAAGTGGTGCCATGACGGGACCAATGCATATTGGCTTTATCCCGACCGTTGGGCCTTACTTGCTGCCTAAGATCGTTCCTCGATTAAAAGAAGAGTTTCCTGAATTGGAACTGTTTCTGCATGAGGCTCAAACCCACCAATTGGTTCGTCAGCTAGAAGAGGGCAAACTAGATTGCCTAGTATTAGCCTCTGTTGACGAGACTGCGCCTTTCAAAGAGATTGAAGTCTACAATGAGCCGTTGAGTGTTGCTGTACCTTGTGACCATGAATGGGCAGGATTGGATCATATCGACATGCTGGATCTTAATGGTCGAACCGTATTGGCGTTAGGTGATGGCCATTGTTTGCGTGACCAAGCTCTGGGGTTCTGCTTTGCTGCTGGAGCCAAAGACGACGAGCGTTTCAAAGCGACCAGTCTAGAGACGCTGCGTAACATGGTAGCTGCTGGCGCTGGTATTACGTTGCTGCCAGAGTTATCTGTGCCGCATGAGAAGAAAAAAGATGGCGTATGTTACGTTCCAGCTGTGAACCCTACGCCTTCTCGCAGTATTGTTTTAGTTTACCGTCCCGGTTCACCACTGCGTGCTCGCTTCGAAGCGTTGGCTTCGACAATTAAAAGTATTCTGGAAGCGAAACAAAACTCTATTGCAGCTTAAGTCTCTGCTTAAATCAGATAATCCAGATAAACAAAAAGGGAGCTCAATGGCTCCCTTTTTCATATCGTTAGTTCGGTACTAGAACAGCTCTTCTGAGCCACCGCCACCAGAGTAGATACTGTCTTCTAGACTGTTACCGACGTACTCAGTTGGCTCTGTACCTTTCTCGAAGTATTCGAACATTGATGAGCCATCGACTTTGTGCGTCAATAGGCCGCTATCACGGTCGATACGTACACGAACGATATCATCTGGAATGTTCTTGCTCTGCTGTGGTTTACCTTCTAAAGCAGCATGCATGAAGTCAATCCAAGCTGGCTCAGCCGTCTTAGCACCTGATTCTGCACCAGAGATCTGGCCTTTACCAAGGTTGCTGTTCACTGTTGTGCGGCCAAGCGTACGAGAGTGGTCATCGAAACCAACCCATGCGATAGCCACGATGCCAGGGCCGTAACCGTTGTACCAAGTATCTTTTGAGTCGTTGGTTGTACCGGTTTTACCGCCGATATCGCGACGTTCAAGTTTCTGTGCACGCCAGCCAGTACCGTTCCAACCTGTGCCATCACGCCAGCTACCGCCACCCCAGATGTTGCTGTACATCATTTCACGCATCAGAAACGCGTTTTGCGCTGAGATAACTTGTTTCGCGTATTGCGGAGTATCGTTTTCTAGCGCGTTGTCTGGAGCGATGTTTTCCGGCGTTACGTCTTGTTCACCAAATTCTGCAGCAAACTTATCTTCAGCTGGAACGTGCTGTTCCATTTGAGGGCAATCGTGCTGACAGATCACTTTCGGGTTTGCTTTAAACAGCACTTCACCGAATGAGTCTTCTACATGGTCAATATAGAACGGTTCTACATAGTAACCGCCGTTGGCAAATACAGAGTAACCCTGTGCCACTTTCATTGGCGTTAAGCTACCTGCACCAAGCGCGATGGTCTCTGAACGTGGCACTTCGTCAATATCAAAGCCAAAACGCGTTAGATATTCACGAGTCTCGTCCAAACCAACTTCACGAAGAGTACGCACTGCCATTACGTTTTTAGACTGTGCTAGACCGATACGCAGACGAGTAGGGCCCACGTATGTTGGTGGTGAGTTCTTTGGACGCCATGCAGAACCAGAACCTGCATCCCATTTGTTGATTGGCGCATCGTTCACTAGAGAAGCAAGAGTGAGACCTTTGTTTATTGCCGCTGAGTAGATGAAAGGTTTGATACTTGAACCTACTTGGCGCACTGACATAGTCGCACGGTTAAACTTGCTGTGAACAAAGTTAAAGCCACCAACCAGAGAAAGCACAGCACCGTTTTCCGGATTCATTGCCACAAATGCAGTGTTTGCACTTGGTACTTGGCTTAGCTTCCAGCTGTTGATGGTGTTGCCGTCTTTGTCGGTTGTGCTGATTTCACGAACCCAAATTTGTTGGCCTGATTCCAAAATCTGTTTAGCTGACTTTGGTACGGCGCCTTGGCGTTCATCCGTCAGGTACTTACGAGCCCAGTTCATGCCAGTCCATGCGATTGTTTGTTCATCGTTGTTCTTGACCCAAACTTGCGCTGTTTTGTCATCGACTTTCGTCACGACCGCTGGGTAAAGTTGTCCGTAAGTTGGTTGCTTCTTCAGATGTTTTTCAATCTGCTCTGTATCCCAAGCGGTTTCACCTTGTTTCCACAATACTTTCTCAGCACCGCGGTAGCCATGACGCTCGTCGTAAGCAAGGATGTTATTGATCGCCGCTTTGTTTGCTGCGTCTTGCAGTTTTGAATCTACTGTCATGTAGATGTTTAAACCAGAGGTATAGGCTTTTTCTGCACCGTACTCTTTCACTGCCCATGAGCGTGCAAGCTCTGCAACGTATGGGGCAGAAAGCTCAATCTCAGCACTGTGGTAGCGAGCAACAATTGGCTCAGCACGTGCTTCATCGTATTGCTCTTGAGTGATGTATTTCTCATCCAACATACGCATCAGAACGACATTACGACGGTTTGTCGCGCGCTCTAGGGAGTAAATTGGGTTCATTGTCGATGGCGCTTTTGGCATACCAGCAAGCGTTGCGATTTCACTTAGCGTGAGTTCATTTAGGCTCTTACCAAAATAAACCTGAGCTGCGGCACCGAAACCGTATGAGCGGTAACCAAGGAAGATCTTGTTAACGTACAGTTCCATGATCTCTTGCTTCGTCAAAAGCTGCTCAATGTGAATCGCAATGAAGATCTCTTTCACTTTACGCATGATCTTCTTCTCGTTGGATAGGAAGAAGTTACGCGCTAGCTGCTGAGTAATGGTACTCGCACCTTGCTTTGCAGAACCAGATAATGCAACGACGACTGCCGCACGTGTAATACCGATTGGGTCGATACCTGGGTGCTCGTAAAATCGGCTATCTTCGGTCGCGATCAGCGCATGAATTAAATCTTGCGGAATTTCGTCGTAAGTAACAGGAATTCGGCGTTTCTCACCAAACTGTGCGATCAGTTTCCCGTCTTGACTAAAAACCTGCATAGGTGTTTGTAATTCAACATCTTTTAAGGTTGCAACATCTGGCAATTCAGGCTTCACGTATTGATAGAAGCCAAAAATTGTGGTGACTCCAAGAATTATGCAAATCAATGTTAAAAATAATAAACGCTTTATGAACTTCACCGGAGAATCCCTGATTGGTTGAGGCTGTGTAACGGCAAACCCTTGTACTCTTAGGTCAAAAATTTAGCACATAAGAGATATTAACTCTTATTTGGATGCTAATAACAACCTTTGCACGAAGAAAATTCTCTGGGTGCTAACAACATCGGCACGCAAGAATTTCGGAGCGAGAGTAGAGATGGATAAGCTATTAGTTACGGGCATAGATATTGGCCATAACAGCCTCAAAGCCGTGGTACTTAAACCCAATGGCAACAGTTACGCACTACTGGGTTACAAAGAAATAATACTTAAGGAAGGTATTGTCGCTGAAAATAACACCATAAATCATCAAGAAATTGTAAAGACCCTTAAAGAGATGAAAAAAGAGCTACCTTTTCGGGCTCGAAAGGTCGCAATTTCAGTTCCAGATAATGCTGTGATCAGTAAAAAGCTGCAGATAGAGCAGAACTTAGAAGAGAGTGAAAAGGAGTTTGCTGTTGTGCAAGCCTTCTCACATCAATCTCCATTCCCTGTGGAAGAGCTGAGTCTTGACTTCATCAAGGTTGATACGGATGAGCAGATGCGAGGCACTGACAGTTATCAGGTCTTCGCGACTCGTAAAGACGTGGTAGAAACCCGAGTTGAGGCATTGCAGAAATCAGGCTTGAAACCAGTACTGGTGGACGTGCACTCACAAAGTCTTGGTCATATGTGGAAATTGGTTGCGGAACGTTTTCCTGAAAAGAACAAGTATTGTTTACTGGACATTGGTTCTTTGAACAGTTCTTTCACTATGTTCACCGAACAAGGTGAATTGTTTCATAAAGAATTTCCCTGCGGTACTCGCACTACGGGCAGTTTGTTTCAACAAGATCCATTAGCAGACGATGCACAAGTGGCAACGGAGCAATTTAATCGACAAATCGTTGAGCGTGTTAAACGTCAGATGCAGCTCTATACCTCAATTAATGGAAGCCAAGATATCAAAGGCGTTTGGCTTTCGGGAGAGGGCGCTGCAACACCTATGTTGGCCGAGGAGCTGTCTAGCCAGTTGGCACTAGAGTGTGAACTGCTTAATCCACTTGGTTTGTTTGAAATGAAGGTGTCTAAACGCAAACGTCGTGCCGCGGATTGGCAACACTTCACTGCTGCAGCCGGACTGGCTGTACGTGGTATTCAGTGGCTAGGAGGTGACAATGCTGTATCACATTAACCTTCTTGCCTGGCGTGAAAACCAACGTGAAGAGCATCGTCGTCGTTTTATTGGCTTGATTTTACTCGGGGCGATCGCTGCTCTGGGCGTGCAATGGGGGATCGGTAAGTACTACCAATACCAACAAGATCAGCAGCAACAGCGCTTGGATTATCTCGCTCACTATATCTCTCAACTCGATAAACGTATTGAAGCCATGAAGATAGCAGAGCAAGAGCACAGCAAAATTCTAGAGCGCTTAAAGACCGTTGAGGGGTTGCAAAATGGGCGCAATAAAACCACTGAGTTTATGAACATGATGCCCTCAGTGATCCCTGAAGGCGTCTATGTCGATAAGATCAAAATGAACGACTACGAGATTGAGATCTCGGGTATTTCTGATAGTACCTCTCGTCTTGCCACCATGCTCGATAATATGGAGCGTTCTGCCAAGCTTCTGGATGTTGATATGCACTCCATTGTCCATGGTAAAGCGCGCTTTGGTAAAGAGTTCCAGACATTCAAAGTCTCCTTTATGTTTAAAGATGCCTCTATAAAAGGAGGTAAGCAGCATGGTTAATTGGCAAGACCTAGAAATGGATGAAATCGCTGAATGGCCGCTGGTGCCTCAGTTGGTAGCGATTCTTCTTATGGTAGTGTTGATTCAAGGTTTTGGTTACTGGTTTTATTTGAAGCCAGAGGAAGCTCGCCTTAATACCTTGATCCAAGAAGAGCAGACTTTAAAAGTCGCGCTGAGGATCAAAGCCAATAAAGTCGCTGCACTGCCGCAGCTTCAGTCACAACTTGATGAACTGACCACCCGCTATGAACTGCTTTTGCAACAACTGCCTGCACAGAAAGAATTGGCGACCATGCTAGCGTCGGTTAATGAACTCGGCATCGATAACAAGCTGACATTTACGCGTATTGATTGGGGAGATAAAGAGTCAGAGCACTTCCTTTACCGTTTGCCGCTCAATATTGAGCTAACGGGTGACTTCCATGACATCGGTCGCTTTTCACAGGCCATCGCCACCTTACCACGCATCATCACATTTCAAGATGTAACTTGGCAGCGAGTCAGTCAAGAGAGTGAAACCTTGCACTTCCGTGTAAGAGCAAACACTTACCAATTCAAACCAGAGGAAAAAAAAGATGCGAAATAAATCTTTGCTGATGGTGTGTATGGTGAGTCTGCTGAGTGGTTGCCAAGCCAATGATGAATCACTAACCGACTTTATTCGCGGTGTAGAAAACCAAGCACGCCGTGATGTCGCCAAACTCCAGCCGACTGAAGAATATGTAGTGGTGAGTTACGAGCCTGAAATTTTGCGTGCCCCTTTTGAACTGCCAAAAGAGGCCACCATCGCAACTCAACCTGTTGCGAGGCAAGACTGTTGGCAACCGCCGTCAAGAAAGCGCACAGGCAAACTGGAACGTTTCCCACTCAACCAACTTCGCCTTAAGGGTGTGATGGGAATGGGCAGCAGCGTCTCGGGTTTGGTTCAAGCACCGAATGGCACAGTTTACAAAGTGAAGCCAGGTCAATACCTCGGACGTAACAATGGCAAGGTAACCCACGTATCCCACAGCTATTTATTGATTAATGAAACCTTGCCAGACGGTTTAGGTTGTTGGCAAAAGCGCAAAGTGAAGTTGGCGTTGAGATAGGCATAGCGGCATTTATTTTTGATATTGAGTAATGATGAAAATGAGACACGGATTAACACTGACACCAAGGAAGCTAACAGGGCTCTTCTCTTTATGGTTCTTTCTACTTTTAGCCCCTTTCGTTGCAGCAGAAGAAGTACAGTCTAACTCGCTTAAGAGCATCGACTTCCGTACGAACAAAGACAAAGACGCCGTGATTGTGGTTGAGCTCGCATCACCCGCTGCGATTGTTGATATTAAACGCGTACAAGAAGGCTTGAGTATCGACTTACTCAACACCTCCGTTAAAGATGACCAGCTTTACCTACTTGATGTGAAAGATTTCTCGACAGTTGTCGAGAGCGTTGAGGTATTCCGCGATACTTCTACAACACGTCTGGTGGCTTATATAGATGAGGACTATTCTCACGACTACCGTCTTACTGGTCGTTATTTAGAGGTAAAGGTTGGCAAGCTTAAAGCCAACGAAAAAGCGCCGGATAAAAGCATTTTGGAAAAAGAAGGCAAGCTAATTTCGATTAACTTCCAAGACATTCCTGTGCGAAACGTGTTGCAACTTATCGCCGACTATAACCAATTTAACTTGGTCGTCTCTGACTCGGTTGAGGGTAACTTGACCTTGCGTTTGGATGGTGTGCCTTGGCAGCAAGTACTCGACATTATCTTGCAAGTGAAAGGGTTAGATAAGCGTGTTGATGGCAATGTCATTCTCGTTGCACCAAAAGATGAATTGGATCTGCGCGAGAAGCAGCAACTCGAAAAGCAAAAGCTAGAGAAAGAGATCGGTGAGCTTTCATCAGAGATCATCAAGGTGAACTTCGCTAAAGCGTCAGACATTGCTGAGATGATCAATGGGGAGGGCAACATCAGTATGCTTTCTGATCGAGGCAGCATGACCATTGATGAGCGAACAAACTCGTTATTGATTCGTGAGTTACCTGAGAATATTGAAGTGATTCGCGAGATCATAGAATCATTGGATATTCCTGTAAAACAGGTTCAGATTGAAGCACGTATTGTGACTATTAATGAAGGTAACATGGACGAACTTGGCGTTCGTTGGGGCTTCACTTCCATTAATGGCAGTCATACTGTGGGTGGTTCAATTGAGAATAACCTTGCGACAATCGGCCTGTACGATGGCGGCGGTGATGGTGAAGGTGATGACGGTGGCAGCAGTGTGGGTATTGACGACTTTCTCAACGTTAACCTTGCTGCGACCAGTCCAAATGCGACCAGTATTGCCTTCCAAGTTGCGAAGTTAGGTTCGGATACCTTACTAGATTTGGAACTTTCGGCGCTGCAACAAGAATCGAAAGCAGAAATTATTTCCAGTCCACGTTTGATCACCACGAATAAGAAGCCAGCTTATATTGAGCAGGGTACCGAGATCCCTTACCTTGAATCTTCTTCCAGTGGTGCGACTTCTGTGACGTTCAAAAAAGCGGTATTGAGCTTGAAAGTGACGCCACAGATTACGCCTGACAACCGTTTGGTGTTGGATTTGAGCGTTACGCAAGACAGACCGGGCCAAGTGGTAAAAACAGGCACTGGTGAGGCGGTGGCGATCGATACGCAACGTATTGGTACACAAGTTTTAGTTAATAATGGCGAGACAGTCGTGTTGGGCGGTATTTTTCAACACAGCATTACAAACTCCGTCGATAAGGTGCCTTTATTAGGTGATTTGCCGCTGTTAGGTGCGCTTTTCCGTCGAAGTTACGAAAATGTCGGTAAAAGTGAACTACTGATTTTTGTTACACCTAAAGTTGTGATTCAGTAAGAATCGGTAGGCAAAAAAACGATTAGATCAAAAATAAAGTTGCATTAGTGGCACCATGCTTGGATAATTTCGGGTCTTATCACGAATTATCTGTGAGGAATTGGTGCCACAAGCCTTGTGAAACAGCAGTTTGGCTGTGTTTTCTTGTGGCGATCTTATTGAATTAACGTTGTAAATTACCGCTAAATATGGCTGAGAAACGTAATATTTTCCTTGTTGGCCCAATGGGCGCCGGCAAAAGTACAATTGGTAGACACCTAGCACAGCAACTGCATATGGAGTTCGTGGACTCTGATACAGTGATCGAAGAACGCACTGGTGCAGATATCGCTTGGGTTTTTGATGTTGAAGGTGAAGAAGGCTTCCGCAAACGCGAAGAAGCTGTACTTGAAGACCTAACTCAAGAGCAAGGCATCGTGCTAGCAACGGGCGGTGGCTCTGTTAAGAGCAAAGAAAACCGCAACCGTCTTTCAGCACGTGGTGTTGTTGTTTACCTAGAAACAACTATTGAAAAGCAACTTGCTCGCACAAACCGCGACAAGAAGCGTCCTCTACTTCAAACTGACAACCCTCGTGAAGTATTGGAAAGTTTGGCAGGCGAACGTAACCCTCTATACGAAGAAGTAGCGGATTACACAGTTCGTACTGACGATCAGAGTGCAAAAGTGGTAGCCAACCAGATCGTAAAAATGCTAGAAGAGAGATAAGCATTTATCTTTTTCAAATTGGAGCACACCGATGGAACGGATTACGGTCAATCTAGCAGAGCGTAGCTACCCAATCTCAATTGGCGCCGGGTTATTTGAAGACCCGGCGTACCTTTCTCAAATTCTTTCAAACAAAAATGCCAATCAGAAAGTCGTCGTGATCAGCAATGTCACGGTTGCTCCTCTGTACGCGGAAAAAATTCTTAGCCAGCTTGAACAACTCGGTTGTGATGCCTCATTACTTGAATTGCCTGATGGTGAGCAATACAAAAGCCTAGACACGTTTAATCAAGTCATGAACTTCCTGCTAGAGGGAAGCTACGCACGCGATGTAGTGATTATTGCATTGGGTGGTGGTGTGATTGGTGATCTCGTTGGGTTCGCGTCTGCATGTTACCAACGTGGTGTGGATTTCATCCAGATTCCAACCACATTGTTGTCTCAAGTGGATTCATCTGTTGGCGGCAAGACGGCAGTAAACCACCCGCTGGGCAAAAACATGATTGGTGCTTTCTACCAACCTAAAGCGGTTATCATCGATACCAACTGTCTATCGACGCTCCCAGAGCGTGAGTTTGCAGCGGGTATTGCTGAGGTGATCAAGTACGGCATTATTTACGATAGTGCTTTCTTCGATTGGTTAGAAGAGAATCTTGATCGTCTATACGCATTGGATGAAGAGGCACTGACTTACGCGATTGCACGTTGTTGTGAAATCAAAGCGGAAGTTGTGGCACAAGATGAGAAAGAGTCAGGCATTCGAGCACTGCTGAACTTGGGCCATACCTTTGGTCATGCGATTGAAGCTGAACTTGGTTATGGCAACTGGCTACACGGTGAAGCGGTATCTTCCGGTACAGTGATGGCGGCGAAAACCTCTCACTTACGTGGATTGATTTCGCAAGAGCAACTGGATCGCATCATCAATATTATGCGCCGCGCTAAACTGCCTGTGCATACGCCAGATACAATGAGCTTTGATGATTTCATGACGCACATGATGCGTGATAAGAAAGTCTTATCCGGTCAGCTGCGTTTAGTTCTGCCAACGGGCATCGGCAGTGCCGAAGTCATTGCAGACACACCGCAAGATATCATCAAACAAGCTATCGACTTCGGTCGTGACATTTAACCTTGTAATGGCGCCTATCGGCGTCATTCTTGTAGTTTATTAAGGTTATTTAGATGAGTTTCGCTCACGTTCTTGAATTGGATTCGCAAACCGAGCTTTTAGACAGATTAAGCTTGTTAACCAATTTTGGTTCTAACTTGATCGCAGTAAATGGCCAAACTGGGTACGGAAAGTCCTGGTTGGCACAGCGATATCTTGAACTCGGTGCAAGTAACAAAAACCAATGTTTGTTACTTTGTCATTCAAATCAAGATGATGTGCAGCGTCGTATGCTCATTTTGAGCCAGATTGTTTCTGATGCACTGTTCAATCAGCAAGATACGTTGCTTGATAGTTTGGATCGTATCTTAGGTAATGAAGCGTGTGATATCGCGATTGTGGTTGATGATGCGCACTTGTTGAGTGAAACACTGGTCTCAGAATTATGGATGCTGGTGCTAGCAGCACAAGCGAATCCAAAATGGAAAATCAACATCTTACTGTTTACTCAAAGTGGGCGTTTGGAATCGGTATTGTCGCGTATCAGCTACGGGCAAGAACTTAAGCCAGTTGAACTCGATATTGAGATGTTGTCAGAAGTTGAAGCGCGTCGTTTTTTTGAATCTTTGGTGATTCGATATGTCGACGATGAATCAGAAAAGCGCGTTCGAGATGCATTTAAGAAAGTCGACCCGGTTCCGGGGGACATCATGGCGTTAGGAGAGATGAAAGTGGAAAAAAGGATCATTATCCGCTCAATTGTAGGCTCACCCCTTAACATCGCATTGGTTGTATTGGTACTGTTATTGTTGGCCGCTGGTGGTTATTGGTGGATGTACAATCAGCCAAGCCCAGACGATAAAGCGCAGCAAATTACAGGTACGATTGAGCAAACTGCCATCCCAACCCTAACCGAGCCCGAAGTTCAAACCAGCGGTGCGGATTCTGCAATCAGTGACGCGTCAGATACGACGGAGCTTGCTGGTGCAACGGACGATTCAGATTCATTACCGCCGGCAGTGACCGAGGAAGTCGCAAGTGTTGGTACTGAAGATAAACAGCAGCGTGTCGTGATTGAGTCGGATGTGGTGGATGCCTTACTTGAGGGCAAACCTGAAGAAGCCAATACCGATGAAATCAAACAAGTGGTTGAAGAATCGGTTCCTCAAGCGCAAAGCAGCTCGAGTTCTTCGCTCATCAATGTTGTTCAGACAGGTGAACAGCCTGCTGAAGCTCAAGCTATGCCAACTAAACCAGTGGTGAAGTTCTCTTTTGCTCGTGAAGAGCTTAAGGCCTTATCGCCACGCGGCTATACGCTACAGCTCGGTGCGATGACTGCAATGGAAGATGTGCAAGCGTTTCTCGATAAATACGACTTAAACGGTAAGGTAAGAATTTACCCAACGGTGCGCAGCGGAACGGAATGGTACATCATCACTTACCAAGATTACCCAACCATTCAATTGGCTCGTGACGCAGTCGAAAGCTTACCAGATGCGCTTAAATCGCTGAGTCCTTGGGCAAAATCGTTAGGTCAGGTGCATCGTGAAATTGATCGCGTGAAATAATCCTGAGCTTCGTTGAAAAATATGTTACATTCCGCAGCCTTAATTTTTGGTCGATAGATAGAGCAGTAGATGAAAAAGCAACGAGCCTTTCTTAAGTGGGCAGGAGGAAAATACGGTCTGGTTGAAGATATCCAACGTCATTTGCCACCGGCTCGAAAGCTAGTTGAACCTTTTGTTGGTGCTGGCTCGGTTTTTCTTAATACCGACTACGACCACTATCTGCTGGCGGACATCAACCCCGACCTGATCAATCTCTACAACCTACTTAAAGAGCGTCCTGAGGAGTATATCTCTGAAGCAAAACGTTGGTTTGTTGCTGAGAACAATCGCAAAGAAGCTTACCTAGATATTCGCGCCGAGTTTAATAAAACTGATGACGTGATGTATCGCTCTTTAGCGTTCTTGTACATGAACCGTTTTGGCTTTAACGGCTTGTGTCGTTACAACAAAAAGGGCGGTTTTAACGTTCCTTTTGGTTCGTACAAAAAGCCTTACTTCCCTGAAGCTGAGCTAGAATTCTTTGCTGAAAAAGCGAAGAAGGCAACATTTGTCTGTGAAGGTTACCCAGAGACGTTCAGCCGAGCACGCAAAGGCAGCGTGGTTTACTGCGATCCACCTTACGCACCGTTGTCAAATACGGCGAACTTTACGTCTTATGCTGGTAACGGTTTCACGCTTGATGATCAAGCGGCATTGGCTGATATCGCAGAGAGAGCTGCAACTGAACGTGGCATTCCTGTTCTGATTTCAAACCACGACACCACACTAACGCGTCGCCTTTATCATGGCGCTGAACTGAATGTGGTGAAAGTGAAGCGAACCATCAGCCGCAATGGCAGTGGTCGTAATAAAGTTGATGAACTTCTTGCTCTGTTCCGTGCACCCGATACGGACAAATCTGACTCCTAGCTCTCACACTATTGTATCTAAATAGTGGATCTCCCCACTGGCTTCGGTAGAATTGCGCGCAACAAATTGTTTGCTGTTTGCTCGCCACTACTGAGGTCAGGTATGAAAGATTTTCTAATTGCTCCATCCATTTTATCAGCTGATTTTGCTCGTCTCGGTGAAGACGTAGAAAAAGTACTCGCAGCGGGTGCGGATGTGGTGCACTTCGACGTTATGGACAACCACTATGTACCAAACCTGACTTTTGGTGCGCCTGTGTGTAAAGCGCTACGTGATTACGGCATCACAGCGCCAATCGATGTTCACCTGATGGTGAAGCCTGTTGATCGCATCATCCCTGATTTCGCCAAAGCTGGCGCATCGATGATTACTTTCCACATTGAAGCATCTGAGCACGTTGACCGTACTCTTCAACTGATCAAAGAGCACGGCTGTAAAGCGGGTGTGGTTCTTAACCCAGCAACACCACTTGCACACCTTGAATTCATCATGGACAAAGTTGACTTGATTCTACTGATGTCTGTAAACCCTGGTTTCGGTGGTCAATCATTCATTCCTCACACGTTAGATAAGCTACGTGCAGTGCGTAAGATGATCGACGAGTCTGGTCGCGATATCCGTCTAGAAATCGATGGTGGCGTGAAGGTAGATAACATCCGTGAAATCGCCGAAGCGGGTGCAGATATGTTTGTAGCGGGCTCTGCGATTTTCAGTGAACCAGATTACAAGCAAGTGATCGACAAAATGCGTGCTGAACTTGCAGAAGTAAAATAAGCGCGACAAACACGCCCTGAAACCAGCGCGATAACGCTATGATTTAAAAGGCTGCCACTTTGCTGGCAGCCTTTGTTGTTTCTGGCGCGAGGCTAGAAAAAATATCCATCGTGGTGTGCAAATAATCACTTGCCTATTTTGCGTCCTTTCTGTACTATTCGTGCTCCTTAAAACTCAGTCAATTTTCTTTAGTTCCTTGCTTCCTCTGGACGACTGAGCCATTTGTGGAAGCTGAATAATCCGTAAGGAGCAACCAATGCGTCATTACGAAATCGTATTCATGGTGCACCCAGATCAAAGCGAGCAAGTTGCTGGCATGATCGAGCGTTACACTGGTTCAATCACTGAAGCTGGCGGTAAAATCCACCGTCTAGAAGACTGGGGCCGTCGTCAACTGGCTTACCCAATCAACAAGCTTCACAAAGCTCACTACGTTCTAATGAACGTTGAAGCTGGTCAAGAAGTGATCGACGAACTAGAAACTGCTTTCCGTTTCAACGATGCAGTTCTACGTAACATGATCATGCGTACTAAAGCGGCTATCACTGAGCAATCTATCATGCTTAAGCAGAAAGAAGAGCGTGCAGAGCGTGCTCCTCGTCGCGAAGAGCGTGCTGAAGCTAAGCCAGAAGCAGCTGCTGAGTAATATTTCTTATGACCAATCGAATGGAGCTGAGTGGCACCATTGCCAAGCCGCCCATTCGTAGTAAAAGCCCTGGTGGCATTGAACACTGTCGGTTTTGGTTGGAGCATCGCTCTACTGTTATCGAAGCTGACCTACCTCGACAAGTTTATTGTCGAATGCCGGTAGTCGTCAGTGGGCTTGGGTCACAAGCATTAACTCAGAATTTAGTACAAGGCAGTAACATTAAGGTAGGTGGATTTGTCGCCTATCAGACCGGCCGAAATGGCGTTGGGAAATTAGTGTTACATGCCGACAACATTACTCAAATTTAAGATCAGGAGATAGCCCATGGCTCGTTTCTTCCGTCGTCGTAAATTCTGCCGTTTCACTGCAGAAGGCGTACAAGAGATTGATTACAAAGACGTAGCAACTCTTAAAAACTACATCACTGAAGCTGGTAAAATCGTTCCTAGCCGTATCACTGGTACAAGCGCTAAATACCAACGTCAACTAGCTCGCGCTATCAAGCGTTCACGCTACCTAGCTCTACTACCGTACACTGATAAGCATCAGTAATCGGTCGTTTTATTAAGAAAGAGGATTAAGCAATGCAAGTTATTCTACTTGATAAAATCGGTAACCTAGGTGGTCTTGGCGACACAGTAAACGTTAAATCTGGCTACGCTCGTAACTTCCTTATCCCTCAAGGTAAAGCAGTTATGGCGACTAAAGGCAACGTTGAAATGTTCGAAGCTCGTCGCGCTGAACTAGAAGCTAAAGTTGCTGAGCAACTAGCTGCTGCTGAAGCACGTGCTGAGAAAGTTAACGCTCTAGAAGCAGTTGTTCTTGCTTCTAAAGCTGGTGACGAAGGCAAACTATTCGGTTCTATCGGTACTCGTGACATCGCTGAAGCTATCACAGCTGCAGGCGTTGAAGTTGCTAAGAGCGAAGTTCGCCTTCCTGAAGGTGCTCTACGTAACACTGGTGAGTTCGAGATCAGCGTTCAACTTCACTCTGAAGTTTTCGCTACAATCAACCTACAAGTTGTTGCTGCTGAGTAATTCAGTACCAAGCGAAATAGTAAAAAGCACCTCCTCGGAGGTGCTTTTTTTATGTCTGAATATTATGAAAAGCGGGAGTTAGAAGGCAAACAAAAGGTTGACGGAAAACACACTATCCGCCTTGCTCAAGCCCTCTGGCACTTTATCGTGATATTGGCGAGAGTGCGCTAATTTAAGAGCAATGTCTTCGGTAATGTTGTTGGTAACACTCAGATCACTATCAACACGAGTGTTGCTTTTACCAGCTACCAAAGTGATATCGGCAGAGAGACTTAAGTTATCTAAAGCTTGCCATGTGGTGTTGATATTACCACGTACGATCCCTTCCTGAACGATGTCTGGAAAGATGATGTCATCGTCATCTATTTCATCTAAGTTTGGTTCCTGGTAACGAAAACCAGGGCCGATCTCCGCTTCCAAAATAAACTTTTCTGTATACGCGAACTGGTAACCCAGGCCGCCAGAAAGGGTGTAATCTTTAAAGTAAGCACTGTAGCGTGAATCAACCCCTTTAAAGCTGCCGTACAAGTAGGTTTTTGGGCCTAACTTATAGTCGCTTTGCGCGCTGTAGGTGGAAGAGCGCTTGTCTTCCTCCCCATCTTTATAAAGGTTGTAGTACTTCCATTCGCCGCTAGAACGGTGGCGACCAGAAGTGTATTCAGCACTCAGACGAGCATTCAGGGAACGAGAGTCCGTGTTACCTGTGTGAGCTTGATAGCCGAACTCGACCTCAGTTTGTAGAGGATCGGGCACTTCAATTTCTTGCTCTGGCTGTACTGATTCTTCAGCGTACGATGCTCCCGTGCAAAGTAAGCTAAAGCCAAGTAACCAGTATCGGGACACAAATACCTCGAACGTAATAAAAAAGGAGGGGCATGATACTGATACAGATGTTTTATTCGGTCAATGATAGGTTAATTTTTATTAGACCTAAGCTGAAGAACCTTATCATCAGGCCCGCTTTGCGCATTGAACTTTTCTCACTGTCTGTTTCAGCGTGATTGGGAGAGATTCTACCGCAATTGCGTAATTTCGCATCATAAAAAGCGCTTTCACAGTCATTCACTTGTTGAATTCTTAACAAGTAATTGTCGCTTCAGGGAAGCATATTGGCTAGGTTTAAGGTTATAATCTTGGGTCATTAGTAGTTATCGAGCAAAGTCATGGCGGAAAACAGAAATCGCAAACCTTCAGACAGTCAGGTCGACGCAATCAAAGTGCCACCTCACTCGCTAGAAGCCGAGCAATCAGTAATTGGTGGTCTCTTACTGGACAATGAACGTTGGGACACGGTCGCCGAGCGTGTTGTGAGCAGTGATTTCTATAGCCGTCCTCACCGTCTAATCTTCGAAGGCGTAAAAACCATTCTTGAAGATGGTAAGCCTCTCGACTTGATTACCCTGTCGGAGCACCTAGAGCGTCATGAACAATTGGAAGACGTGGGTGGCTTTGCGTACCTTGCGGATCTTGCGAAAAACACACCAAGTGCAGCGAACATCAACGCTTACGCGGACATCGTAGCGGAGCGTGCAATTGTGCGCGGCCTGATCGGTGTAGCAAATGAAATTGCGGATGCTGGTTATGATCCACAAGGTCGAAGCTCAGAAGACTTAATTGATATGGCGGAGAGTAAAGTTTTCGCCATTGCAGAATCTCGTACTAGCGAAAACGAAGGCCCACAAAACGTCGATAACATTCTCGAAAAAACGCTAGAGCGTATCGAGATGCTATACAAAACACCTCAAGATGGTGTGACGGGTGTAAACACTGGCTTCAACGACCTCAACAAAAAAACGGCGGGTCTACAAGGTTCTGATTTGGTTATCGTTGCGGCACGTCCATCGATGGGTAAAACCACTTTTGCGATGAACTTGTGTGAAAACGCGGCGATGGACCAAGACAAGCCGGTACTTATCTTCTCGCTAGAGATGCCTGCCGAGCAGTTGATGATGCGTATGCTTGCGTCCCTATCTCGCGTTGACCAAACCAAGATCCGTACAGGTCAGCTTGATGATGAAGATTGGGCACGTATTTCTTCTACCATGGGTATCCTAATGCAGAAGAAAAACATGTACATCGATGACAGCTCTGGCCTGACACCAACAGAAGTACGTTCCCGTGCTCGTCGTGTGGCGCGTGAACACGGTGGTCTTTCGATGATCATGGTCGACTACCTTCAGCTAATGCGTGTGCCTGCTCTTTCGGATAACCGTACCTTGGAAATCGCGGAAATCTCGCGCTCACTTAAAGCGTTGGCGAAAGAGTTGAACGTTCCTGTGGTAGCACTGTCGCAGCTAAACCGTTCCCTAGAGCAACGTGCCGATAAACGCCCAGTTAACTCAGACTTGCGTGAATCGGGCTCTATCGAGCAGGATGCCGACTTGATCATGTTTATTTACCGTGACGAGGTTTACAACCCAGATAGCCCATACAAAGGCACGGCAGAAATTATTCTTGGTAAGCAACGTAACGGCCCTATCGGTTCGGTTCGCTTAACCTTCCAAGGTCAACACTCGCGTTTCGATAACTACGCGGGCCCTGCATTTGATATCGATGATGAGTAATGCAATGAGCTACATGAAAGCCGCGATGGCATGCATTGATTTGTCAGCACTGCAGCACAACTTACAACGAGTAAAACAACAAGCACCAGACAGCAAAGTGATGGCGGTGGTGAAGGCAAATGGCTACGGTCATGGTCTTCGTCATGTAGCTAAACACGCTACGCATGCGGATGCCTTTGGCGTTGCTCGCATTGAAGAAGCGCTTCAGCTACGCGCGTGTGGTGTGGTGAAGCCGATTCTATTACTAGAAGGCTTTTACTCACCTGGCGACTTACCCGTGTTGGTGACTAATAACATTCAAACGGTTGTCCATTGTGAAGAGCAGTTGGCGGCATTAGAGCAAGCTGAGCTCGAAACGCCCGTTGTGGTTTGGCTCAAAATCGACAGTGGTATGCATCGTCTTGGTGTACGTCCAGAGCAATACAATGAATTCATCACACGCCTGAAAGAGTGTCCAAATGTAGCGAAACCGCTGCGTTACATGAGCCACTTTGGTTGTGCTGATGAACTGGATAACAGCATCACGACAGAGCAAATCGACTTGTTTATGTCGCTTACCGCTGGCTGTCAGGGCGAGCGTTCTTTGGCTGCGTCAGCAGGCTTGCTTGCTTGGCCACAAAGTCAGCTAGATTGGGTTCGTCCGGGTATCATTATGTACGGCGTGTCTCCATTCAACGATAAAACCGCGCAAGATATGGGTTACAAACCTGTTATGACACTGAAGTCGCACTTGATCGCAGTACGTGAAGTGAAAAAAGGCGAAAGTGTCGGTTACGGCGGCATGTGGACCAGCGAACGTGATACCAAAGTCGGCGTGATTGCGGTGGGTTACGGTGATGGCTACCCACGTACAGCGCCAAATGGTACGCCTGTTCTGGTTAATGGACGCAAAGTACCAATTGCAGGCCGTGTTTCTATGGATATGCTGACGGTCGATTTAGGGCCAGATGCGACTGATAAAGTAAGCGATGAAGCGATTCTATGGGGCAAGGACTTACCGGTAGAAGAGGTAGCAAGCCACATAGGCACCATTGCTTATGAGTTGGTGACTAAACTGACTTCTCGTGTCGAAATGGAATATTCGAAGTAACCCATGAAGAAAAGATTATTCTCAGTGCTGGCATTTTCTGCCAGCCTTTTTTTATCTCCACAGATAGTCGCGAAAGAGAAAGACTCAGCATTTGTTCCGTTCTATTTCAGTACTGAAACGCTTGGAAGTACAGTAGGCCTTGCTGGCGTTGCAAAAGGAGTAGGGCAACCGCAAGCTGCCTTGTTTGGTATGGGCCTGTATTCAGAGAAGGACAGCTACGTCGGTTTTCTTTCGGCCTTCAACTACGCTTTGTCTTCAAACCTTTTGTTTAGCACGCAGATGTATCAAGCGCGCTTTAACGACAACCCTTATTACTTAGGTGATCAAGGCTCGAATAGCTCTTTAACGGAAGATAAAACGGTAACCAATGGCGACGAAGAGAACTACAAACTGGAGTTCAAGTACCTGCTTCCTTGGGGTAATGTTCGTGAACACGGACTGCTTGGTGCATTCCAACCAGTGAGAGATGTGAGCTTTGCTTCTCCGGTCGATTCTGGTGTGAGCTCAATTATCTTCACGCCGTTTTATTCTTCTCGTGAGTTAGATATCTACAATGATAAGAAAGAAGAAGCGACAGGGTTCAGCCTGACATTTGACTGGGACAACCGCGACAGTGTGCGTAACACGACACGAGGCTCTCATACGTCGTTTGATTTAACCACGGGTGCAGAGAGCCTACAGTCGGAAGACTTATGGCTGAAGTGGGAATTCCAAAACAGTCAGTACTACTCGTTAGGTCCACTCGGTGATTGGTTCGATCAGCAAGTGCTGGCGTTTGACTTCTATACTGCAGATACGCCAACGTGGAATAAATGCGATGGTGCAGTATGTGCTCGTCCACCAGAGCAAGAGCAAGCTCGCTTGGGTGGCTTGTATCGTCTGCGTGGTTACACGGCGGGTCGTTATCATGGACGCAGCGCGATTCACTACTCTGCGGAGTACCGCGTATTACCAGACTGGCAGCCGCTCGATGATATCCCTCTCATCAACTACTACGATCTGCCTTGGTGGCAATGGGTCGCGTTTGCTGAAGTGGGGCGAGTCGCGGATGATTATGATTTAAAAACACTGCATGAAGACATGAAGTGGAACGTCGGCGGTGCGGTGCGCTTCCAAGTCGAAGGGATTGTGGTTCGTGCTGAAATGGCCAAAGGTGCAGATGAAGGCACTTTCCGAGTCATGATCAACCAACCGTTCTAAATCGATATAAAAACAAAGGCTAACTTAGTGAGTTAGCCTTTGTTTTATCTGAACTATTCACCGTTGATGGTGGCAATAATACGACGACTGCCACCGTAATCTCGGTGTTCACCTAAGTAAATACCCTGCCATGTTCCTAAAGCTAACTGACCGTTTTGGATAGGAATTGTCACACTGCTGCCAAGTAGAGAGGCTTTAATATGTGCGGGCATATCATCATCGCCTTCATAAGTGTGTTGGTAATATGGTGCACGCTCAGGCACGAACTTATTGAAGTGGGCTTCCATATCCATTCGCACCGTTGGGTCCGCGTTTTCATTCAAGGTCAAACTGGCAGAGGTGTGCTGAATGAATAAATGTAACAAACCTACTGAAAGCGATTGGATTTGCGGTAATTGTTGTTCAATTTCATCAGTGATTAGATGAAAGCCTCGGCTACGCGCTTTTAATTGCAGAGTTTTTTGTGCCCACATATGCGTTCCTTTGGAAAAATTTGGTTTGGCGTCTATCCTAATCCAATTAGAGCCTGTCATTACGAAATGATATGATTCCCAGCATCATAAATGAATTGTTTAAATTCGAAACAGGGAACGTGACCTAACTCAATGCGAGTGAAAGGGCACTCAGTCATAATTGGCGACTGAAAAAAAATTACAAAGACTTGTTTTGTGGCAATTTGCCCAAACATCTCATTTATATTCTATTTGCTTAATCGGGGATTCCGCAGTTTTCGCTAGACTGTCAGGAATGGAACCTACTGTAACATCGGGATAAAGACCATGTTGAAAAATATCAATCCAACGCAAACACAAGCTTGGAAAGCGCTAACTGCGCATTTCGAATCTGCACAAGATATGGATCTGAAAGAGCTATTTGCTCAAGACGCAGCGCGTTTTGACAAATACTCTGCGCGCTTCGGCTCAGACATCCTAGTTGATTACTCAAAGAACCTAATCAACGAGGAAACTCTGAAGCACCTTTTCGCTCTTGCGAACGAGACTGAGCTTAAGTCAGCTATTGAAGCGATGTTCAGTGGTGAAGCGATCAACAAAACAGAAGATCGCGCTGTTCTTCACACTGCACTACGTAACCGTTCGAACAAGCCTGTAATGGTTGGCGGCGAAGACGTAATGCCTGCGGTAAACGCGGTTCTTGAGAAAATCAAATCATTCACTGAGCGCGTAATCGGCGGTGAGTGGAAAGGTTACACAGGTAAAGCAATCACAGACATCGTAAACATCGGTATCGGCGGTTCTGACCTTGGTCCTTACATGGTGACTGAAGCACTAGCACCATACAAAAACCACCTAAACCTACACTTCGTTTCTAACGTTGATGGTACTCACATCGTTGAAACTTTGAAGAAAGTAGACCCAGAGACAACGCTATTCTTGATCGCGTCTAAGACGTTCACGACTCAAGAAACTATGACAAACGCGCACTCTGCACGTGATTGGTTCCTAGCAACTGCTGGCGATCAAGCACATGTTGCTAAGCACTTCGCAGCGCTTTCTACTAACGCTCCTGCGGTATCTGAGTTTGGTATCGACACAGACAACATGTTTGAATTCTGGGACTGGGTTGGTGGTCGTTACTCACTATGGTCTGCAATCGGTCTTTCTATTGCACTGGCTGTAGGTTACGACAACTTCATTGAGCTTCTAGACGGTGCTCACGAGATGGATAACCACTTCGTGTCGACAGATCTAGAAAGCAACATCCCAGTGATTCTTGCTCTGATCGGTATTTGGTACAACAACTTCCACGGCGCTGAGTCTGAAGCAATCCTACCTTACGACCAGTACATGCACCGTTTCGCGGCATACTTCCAGCAAGGTAACATGGAATCTAACGGTAAGTACGTAGACCGTGAAGGCAACGCAGTGACTTACCAAACGGGTCCTATCATCTGGGGTGAGCCAGGTACTAACGGTCAGCACGCGTTTTACCAGCTGATTCACCAAGGCACTAAGCTGATCCCATGTGACTTCATTGCACCAGCAATCAGTCACAACCCAGCAAGCGACCACCACCAAAAACTGATGTCTAACTTCTTTGCACAAACAGAAGCACTGGCATTTGGTAAGTCTGCAGAAACTGTGAAAGCAGAATTTGCGAAAGCAGGTAAGAGCGAAGAAGAAATGGCGTCTCTAGTACCATTCAAAGTATTTGAAGGTAATCGCCCAACGAACTCGATCCTAGTTAAGCAAATCACACCTCGCACACTAGGTAACCTGATCGCAATGTACGAGCACAAAATCTTCGTTCAAGGCGTTATCTGGAACATCTTCAGCTTTGACCAATGGGGCGTTGAGCTAGGTAAACAGCTAGCAAACCAAATCCTACCTGAGCTAGCGGATGAGTCAGAAATCAACTCACATGACAGCTCGACAAATGGTCTAATCAATGCATTTAAAGCGTTCAAAGCTTAATGTTTGAATAGAAAAAGAAAAGGTCAGCAAACGCTGACCTTTTTTATTGCCTGAGGCAGAAACAAAAATAGGTTGGCACTGACCAACCTATTTCTTCTCGATTATTCGAAGCAAATCTCGATGAAGGCATTTCCCCACTGTGAAGAGAAAGGCATGATGATGATTGAGCCTTCACACTTGTGGCGAATGGTATGACCTCGACCTGATACCACAACCGGTGTTGCCATATCAAAATCAAACCCACTTTCCGCTAGAATGCGCTTCGCTCCGCCTGTCACCATATTCGTGATTTCGCCCACCATATCAGTCACTTCTTCGTTCAGTCCATTTGGACGTTCACCAAGCATGTTCTGCATGATTTCAAGTGCTAACGCTTCGTCAAAGGTAATCGACATAGAGCCACGAGTTTGCGGGCCAACCATGCCAATAAGGCCAGAAACGTCACCTCGTGCGATCTCATCTTTCTTGATTCGCGGTTTTTGTGGCTTCAATTCAAGTGAAGCCATGGTTTTTAGCACATTCATTAAAGAAGCCAAAAACGGGTTTACAAATTCAGCGCGCATAACGTTCTTCTATCTTTCTTATTTCGTCTCCGAGGAACATGCCTGGCACTCGCCATGGGTTTCGATAACGTGATTCGTCAGTTTGAATCCATGTTTCTCGGCGTTATTGGCTAACAAGGATATCAGCGTCTCGTCTTCAAGTTCAACGACATCGCCACATTTATCGCAAATTAGCAGTTGGAAAAAGTGCTGTTGAGTGTTGAACGAACAGCAAGTGATAAAGCTGTTGTTTGATTCCACTCGATGAATAAAGCCTTGTTCTAGAAGAAAATCTAATGCTCGGTATACCGTCGGTGGTTTAGCCTGTGGCTCACTCTCTTTCAGTTGCTCCAATAGCTCATACGCACTAGAGGCGCGGCGATTAGAACAAATGAGCTCAAAAACGCGTCGGCGTTGCGGCGTCAATCTTACTCCGCGCTCTGCGCAGATATGTTCAATTTGTTCAAGGATTGTTGGGTCCAAATCTTTCACCATAACTATCGGACGTGCTTTATGATAAACCATTTCTATACGAACTTCGTTTAGAAAGACTTCATTTTACCCACTATCAGACCGAAAATCATGAATTAAAGCAAGCAGGTGTATATCAGAGAGAGTAACCGATATCACAGAACGAGATCCCAATGCCGAAATACACCAGTTGGGAAGTAAGCTCACAACACTCGCATCCACTGCACAGTGGGTATACAATACCCGACTTCATTTTTTGAGCGCACCGTCGCGCTCTATCTTGGCAACGTAAAAACGGGTGTTTATATCATGACTCATTCTTGCAGGCTCTCTGTAGCACCAATGTTGGATTGGACGGATCGTCATTGTCGCTACTTCCATCGCTTAATGACCAAAGAAACCCTGTTGTACACCGAAATGGTGACTACAGGCGCGATCATTCATGGAAAAGGGGGTTTCCTGGCTTATAACGAAGAAGAGCATCCGTTAGCCCTTCAGCTTGGTGGTTCTAACCCAGCAGATTTGGCAACGTGTGCCAAGCTAGCACAGGAGCGCGGCTACGATGAGATTAACCTAAACGTGGGTTGTCCGTCGGATCGTGTTCAAAATGGTCGCTTCGGTGCATGTTTAATGGCAGAGCCTCAATTGGTCGCAGACTGCGTAGCGGCGATGAAAGACGTGGTAGACGTGCCTGTTACTGTGAAAACACGTATCGGCATCGATGACCAAGATTCTTATGAGTTCCTAACCGATTTCGTATCTATTGTTTCTGAGAAGGGTGGCTGTGAGCAGTTCACTATCCACGCGCGTAAAGCATGGTTAAGTGGTCTAAGTCCGAAAGAAAACCGTGAGATCCCACCATTGGATTACCCACGTGCTTACCAACTGAAGAAAGATTTCTCACACTTAACGATTGCGCTTAACGGTGGTGTGAAATCATTAGAAGAAGCGAAAGAGCATCTACAATACCTAGATGGTGTGATGATCGGTCGAGAAGCGTACCAAAGCCCTTATTTGTTGGCATCTGTTGACCAAGAACTATTTGGTTCAAACACGCCAGTGAAAAAGCGCAGCGAAATTGTTGAAGAGATGTACCCGTACATTGAAGCGCAATTGGCAAAAGGGGCTTACCTAGGTCACATCACACGCCACATGCTGGGTCTCTTCCAAAGCATGCCGGGTGCTCGTCAATGGCGTCGTCACATCAGTGAAAACGCGCACAAACCGGGTTCTGGCCTAGAAGTGCTGCAAGACGCACTAGCGAAGATCCCAAAAGAATTGAATGTGTAAATTTCACCAGTGGTTGGTGAAAATGGCCAACTGACAAATGATAAAGCCAGAGTGTGGAAATGCCTCTGGCTTTATTTTTGTCTAAATATCATGGATTTATGCTATTTTTGATAAGTTGGTATGGAACCTGCTCTAGTAAAACTAAAACAAAGGAGAAGTGATTATGTTGGAGCTGATCTTTATTTTAGTTTTCACAGCAACCCTGTTGGTAACCGGTATTACCATGGTGACCGTATTTGCCGCGACAGGTATCGCATTGGTTGTGATGTTCTTGTTGGGTATGGTGGGCGCAGTATTAAAACTATTGCCTTGGTTGATAGTCATTGCATTAGGCATATGGTTTTTTAAAAACTTTGTCGCTCAGCCTCGTTATAAGTAACGGATTGTAGAGATTTAGTTGATGGCGGGCTGTGAGAGTATGTTAGTATTTCTCACATGCCCCTTAATGTTGAAATCAGCTATCTCGGAGTAAAAATTACATGACATATAAAGCGACCATCGCTTTAGCGACACTATCGTTGGCAGCGTCTAACCCTTGTTTTGCAGAGCAAGAGTCTTCTTTCACTACCAAGGTTGGTGCGGAAGTTTGGGTAGCGGATACCAAAGTGAATGAAGTAAGAAGAGATAGCGACACAACGGGTTCTTATTATGCTGCGATAGAGCATGACGTAAAGTACGTTCCCAATGCGCGCCTTCGTTACTCAAGTGTTGATGCGGATTACATGGGTTTCGACAAACTCGACCTCACTCTTTACTACCAAATTCTTGAACACGACCTGATGCATTTTGATGCGGGTCTGACCTTTAGTAATTTGAGCGATACAAAATACGTAGACGCAGGCACTAATGCTCGCACTGAAGACTTTGATGAACTGATTTGGGCTTGGTACGGCTATGCAGAAATCACAGTGCCAAACACAAACTTTGATGTGATTGGTGAAATGAACTTCGGCGATAACAAAGGCATTAAGAGCACCGACCTAATGGCTGGTGTTCAGTACCGCATTCCTTTCCAAGAGTCTGAGTTAACATTCCGTGGTGGCTACCGTGTGATTGATTTAGAGTCTGAAGAATTCTTGTCGAACCTAGGTAAAGAGTTCATTTTTGCAGACGGCTTCTTTGTTGGTGCTCAGTTTTCTTTCTAAGTACGCTGCATTCATTCCTTTAAAACGTCGCTTTATAAGCGGCGTTTTTTTATATCACTTCATTATATTAAATCGAATTTCTCGCCCAAGTTTCAGTCTTCGACCATGCTTATTGAGAGCAATGTAGAAAAGTTGGAGCAGGGATTGCGATGACAATAAATGAATTACGACATCTATTTCGTGACAACCAGCTAGTAGAAGCCATCATCGAGCCTTCAATTCAAGAGGGAGGATGGGTTGTTGAGTTTCGCCATGCCCGTGGAGGGTTTGTTTGTCTCACAGACAGTCATGGGGAAGAGTGCCTATATGATGACCTCGATACGGCATCAAAATCGGCGTTGGCGGTTGGCTTTCAACAAGTTCGTATTGAGGATCGCTGAGCACTAGGTCCAGCGTTCTTACTTCCAAAAAGTTATAAAACATTCTCTTCTATTCTTTCTTGTTATTAGAGAGAGTGGTTAATCTATCGTCACGCAATGAATAGGGATGTCGTGACAATGTCTTTTCAACAGAATGAATATTCTCACAAGAAAGTGTCGGAAGATAATAATGGGCAAGGTGGTAATCCACCAATCGCAAGCCCGCTTAATGACCAGCAATTTAACTCACTCCAACAAACTGTCTCAGAGTTGTCTTCACAGCAACTTGCATGGGTCAGCGGTTACTTCTGGGGACTCGCTCAAAACCAACCAAGTGCAGCGGCTACAACGCCAATCGCACAGGCGGCTGCTTCTGTTGCTGCGAAACCAGCAGGCAAGCTAAGCATCATTTTTGCTTCTCAAACCGGTAACGCGAAAGGCGTTGCTGAAGCACTAGAGCAAGAAGCTAAAGCTGAAGGCATTGCTGTAGAGCTGTTTGATGCCAGCGATTACAAAGGCAAGAACTTAGCAAAAGAGACTCACGTGATTATCGTGGCGTCGACCAATGGTGAAGGCGAAGCACCAGATAATGCCATTGAACTGCATGAGTTCCTTCAATCTAAAAAAGCACCCAAGTTACCAAACCTGCAATACGCCGTGATTGCACTGGGCGATTCTAGTTATGAGTTCTTCTGCCAAACTGGCAAAGACTTTGATAGTTACTTGTCTAAGTTAGGCGCAACAGCCTTCATCGATCGCATTGATTGTGATGTGGATTATGAAGCGCCGGCTGCTGAATGGCGTAAGCAAGCGCTTGAACAAGTAAAAGAAGCCCTTTCTTCAGGTAATGAAGCAGAAGTCGTTCAACTACCTGTTGGTCAAGCCGCTCCAGGACATTCTGCTTATAACAAGCAAAACCCATATACCGCAACATTACTGACTAGCCAGAAAATCACGGGCCGTGATTCAGGTAAAGACGTTCGCCATGTAGAGATTGATCTTGAAGAGTCGGGTTTGACCTATCAGCCAGGTGATGCGCTAGGTGTTTGGTTCGACAATAGTTCAGAATTAGCCAACGCGATCTTAGCTAAGGCTGGTCTATCCGGTGTAGAAAGTGTTGAAGTGGATGGCGAAAGCCTTTCTATTCATAGTGCATTGGTTAGCAAGTACGAAATCACCGCATCAAACCCTCAACTTATCACTAAATTCGCAGAGCTATCTGGTAGCAAGAAACTACAAAAGCTAGTGGAAGATAAAGACAAGCTTCGTGAGTACGCTGCAAATACTCAAGTTGTAGATGTACTTGCAGAGAAGAAGACCAAGCTAAGTGCAGAAGAATTGGTTGGTTTGCTTCGTCGATTGACACCTCGTCTATATTCTATCGCTTCGAGTCAAACGGAAGTCGATGAAGAAGTTCATCTAACCGTAGGCTTGGTTGAATACGACAAAGGTGATGAAAAGCGCTATGGCGGAGCATCGAGTTTCCTCGCTCAACGTCTAGAAGAAGGTGGTGAAGTGAAAGTGTTTGTTGAGCACAACAATAACTTCAAACTGCCACAAGATGACAACACTCCAATCATCATGGTTGGTCCTGGTACCGGTATTGCGCCTTTCCGTAGCTTTATTCAAGAGCGTGATAACCGTGACGCGGAAGGCAAGAACTGGTTGTTCTTTGGTGACCGTACCTTTACTCAAGATTTCCTTTACCAAGTGGAATGGCAGAAGTATCTCAAGTCAGGTTTGCTGACTCGCCTTGATGTTGCGTTTAGCCGTGACCAAGCAGAGAAGGTTTACGTTCAACATCGCATCCTAGAAAACGCTGAACAAGTGTGGCAATGGATTCAAGATGGTGCCTACATCTATGTATGTGGTGATGCCACTCGTATGGCAAAAGATGTTCACGATGCGCTGGTATTTGTAGCCGAGCAACAAGGCAAGCTATCTCGTGAAGAAGCCGAAGCATTTATCAACGATCTACGTAAAGCGAAACGTTACCAAAGGGATGTGTACTAATGAGCGCGAATCAACAATCAAACAGCCAAGAAGTATTAGGTGAGGTGCTTGGTCCACTCTCGGATAACGAGCGCCTAAAAAGAGAAAGTAATTTACTGCGTGGAACGATTGAAAAAGATCTGCAAGACCGCATTACTGGTGGCTTTACTGCAGACAACTTCCAATTGATTCGTTTTCACGGAATGTACCAGCAAGATGACCGCGATATCCGTAACGAGCGTGCTAAACAAAAGTTGGAGCCGCTACATAACGTCATGCTTCGTGCGCGTATGCCGGGTGGCATCATTACACCAAAGCAATGGCTAGCGATCGACAAGTTTGCAACCGAGCATTCTTTATATGGAAGTATTCGTCTTACTACTCGTCAAACGTTCCAGTTCCATGGCGTGCTAAAACCAAATATCAAGTTGATGCACCAAACGTTAAACAGCATTGGTATTGACTCGATTGCAACTGCGGGTGATGTTAACCGTAACGTGTTGTGCACCACTAACCCAGTGGAGTCGGAGCTACACCAAGAAGCTTACGAATGGGCGAAGAAGATCAGTGAGCATCTACTACCGAAGACACGCGCTTATGCCGAGATTTGGTTAGACGGTGAAAAAGTAGAAAGCACGGAAGAAGACGAACCGATTCTAGGTAAGAACTACTTACCACGTAAGTTTAAAACCACAGTGGTTATCCCACCGCAAAATGACGTAGACGTACACGCTAACGATCTTAACTTCGTAGCGATTGCAGATAACGGACAGCTGGTTGGTTTTAACGTGCTTGTTGGTGGTGGTCTAGCGATGACGCATGGTGATACGTCAACGTATCCACGTAGAGCGGATGACTTTGGTTTTATTCCATTGGAGAAAACACTTGATGTTGCTGCTGCTGTAGTAACAACTCAACGTGATTGGGGTAACCGTTCTAATCGTAAGAATGCAAAAACCAAATACACATTAGATCGTGTTGGTAGTGATGTGTTTAAAGCGGAAGTAGAAAAACGTGCCGGTGTTAAGTTTGAACAAAGCCGTCCTTACGAATTCACAGAACGTGGTGACCGTATCGGTTGGGTTGAAGGGATAGATGGTAAGCACCACCTAGCACTCTTCATCGAAAACGGCCGTCTATTAGATTTCCCGGGTAAACCACTTAAGACAGGCGTTGCTGAAATTGCCAAAATCCACAAAGGCGATTTCCGTATGACAGCAAACCAAAACCTGATTGTTGCTGGTGTACCAAAAAGCCAAAAAGCGAAGATCGAAAAGATTGCTCGTGAACATGGCTTAATGGATGACGGCGTAAGTGAACAACGTAAGAACTCGATGGCGTGTGTGGCGTTCCCAACATGTCCATTAGCAATGGCAGAAGCAGAACGCTTCCTTCCTCAGTTCGTAACCGATGTAGAAGGTATTCTAGAAAAGCATGGTATCCCTGAAGAAGACAATATCATTCTGCGAGTAACAGGGTGTCCAAATGGTTGTGGTCGAGCAATGCTGGCAGAAATCGGCTTAGTTGGTAAAGCACCAGGTCGATACAACTTACACCTAGGTGGTAACCGCGGTGGTACTCGAGTACCGAAGATGTATAAAGAGAACATTACGGATAAGCAAATCTTAGAAGAGATTGATCAGCTGGTGGCTCGTTGGGCTGCTGAACGTGAAGAAGGCGAAGCATTTGGTGACTTCACAATTCGAGCTGGCATTATCCAAGAAGTGTTCGTATCAAAGAGGGACTTCCATGCTTGATTCTGTAGCGTCCAAACCGGAGCTAACAGAGTTACTGACATTAACTAAGACGGAGCAAATCCTCCGTCTTGCTCAAATCAATGTCGAGCTCGAACAGCTTTCGGCACAAGAGAGAGTAAAGTGGGCATTGGAGAACTTGGAAGGGGAGTTCGCAGTCTCTTCCAGTTTCGGTATCCAAGCCGCAGTGATGCTCCATCTCGTGACACAACAAAAGCCGGACATTCCAATCATCCTAACGGACACCGGTTATCTATTTGCAGAGACTTATCAATTTATCGACCAGCTGAAAGCGCAACTGAGCCTCAACCTTAAAGTGTACCGAGCAAAAGAAAGTGCCAATTGGCAAGAAGCACGTTATGGAAAACTTTGGGAACAAGGTATAGAGGGAATTGAAAAGTACAACAAGATAAACAAAGTCGAGCCAATGCGACGAGCTCTACGTGAGCAAAACGTCGGTACTTGGTTTTCAGGTTTGCGTCGAGAGCAAAGTCAATCTCGTGCAGGTCTACCAATCTTGTCGATTCAAAATGGCGTATTTAAATTCTTACCAGTGATCGACTGGACTAATAAGGATGTGCACTACTACCTAGAAGAGCATGGTTTGAGTTATCACCCTCTTTGGGAGCAAGGCTACTTATCAGTAGGAGATACTCATACCAGTAGAAAGTGGGAGCCGGGTATGTCAGAAGAAGAAACCCGTTTCTTTGGCTTAAAGCGTGAGTGTGGATTACATGAAGACGACGGTAGTGAGCAGGATGGCTCAGGCATTTAGATGCTAGCTCTGGCGAAAGTCGTGTTCAGGGTAAATAAAGAAAGCTGCTGTAAAGCAGCTTTCCTTATTTATAGAGGAAGAAAAAGAGGGTGGAAAAGGATAACTCTGTGGATAAGTTGTTTGCTTTCTTGGGGTAAAGTTGGATAAATAAAGGTTTGATCGAAAACTCATCGTTTAACCATTATTTTTGCAATTTTTGCAAAATAACGCTTGCCAATGTGAGCGCGATCTCTATAATGCCTCCTTGTCGACAGGGCAGAGCTCACAAGGCTTCAAAGCAAAGTCGACAAGGTCAGAAAGAAAAACGAAATAGTTAATTGCTTTTACTTTAAAAAATAAAATAAATAGCAAAAAGTGTTTGACACAGAAAATTATCTCGCTAGAATGGCCGCCTCTTCCGAAGTGATGTGAATCACAAAGAAGAGTAGCTCTTTAAAAATAAGAACCTATCAATCTGTGTGGGCACTCGTTGATGATAATCCAATTAGAAGCTTCGGCTTCAAATTAGGTTTCAATGAAACGAAGTGACCATTGAGTCG
>NZ_JAHGAD010000050.1:0-61278 GCF_030248375.1 Vibrio sp. B181a
GCTAAGGACGCGCAGTAATCTTTATTTTACTTTGTATAACCCGTTTATCAAACGAATTATTAAATAGTGGCGCGTCCTGGAGGATTCGAACCTCCGACCGCCTGGTTCGTAGCCAGGTACTCTATCCAGCTGAGCTAAGGACGCGCAGATCTTCTTGCTAAGAAGTTGTGAAGTAAATCACATTCATTTCTTACGAAACAAAAAAAAGGCCGTCGGGCCAGTCAATGAATGGCGGTGAAGGAGGGATTCGAACCCTCGATACGGGATAAACCGTATACTCCCTTAGCAGGGGAGCGCCTTCAGCCTCTCGGCCACCTCACCGTTTTCATTGTTATATCTCAAAAGAGATATGGCGCGTCCTGGAGGATTCGAACCTCCGACCGCCTGGTTCGTAGCCAGGTACTCTATCCAGCTGAGCTAAGGACGCACTTTTTGTTGATTTCTCAACGTTGCAAGAATGGCGGTGAAGGAGGGATTCGAACCCTCGATACGGGATAAACCGTATACTCCCTTAGCAGGGGAGCGCCTTCAGCCTCTCGGCCACCTCACCGTCTTGCGGAGGCACATATTACGTTTTACCGAAAATATGTCAAACACTTTCTTTGAAAAAAAACGCAAAAATCGCTTAACCGATGCGGATTTAATCAAAGTGACTATTAAACAAACTTTACCACCCTATTATGATGAAAAAAAGAGAGTCTTCTCTTAAAAAATGACATTAATCAGAAACTAAAAAGGCTAGCCCTTCGGCTAGCCTTTTTCATTCAAACTAAGCTCTGTAAACAGGAGCAGCTTAGTAGTTACCAGAAGCAACGTTACCATTGCCTTTTTCAGCTTGAATGCGCATGTAGATTTCTTCACGGTGAACAGAAACCTCTTTCGGAGCGTTAACGCCGATACGTACTTGGTTACCTTTAACACCTAGTACAGTTACAGTCACTTCATCACCAATCATCAGTGTTTCGCCTACGCGGCGAGTCAAAATTAGCATTCTTTGCTCCTTGAGTAATCTCTAAATATTCTTGCTACAAAGCTATTATCCAACAAAAGTTATATTTTCGTAAACTACCTTGTGACCGAAAATTAGCCCAAAAAGGCATGTTTTTGCTGAATGTTTACTGCTTCGCTAGATGTGACGTAAGCATCATGAAGAATGTTTGCTGCTGCATCCACACACTCAGGTGGTAAGACTAGCATCATAGTGAGTGCATTCGTTGAGCAGAAATTGATCGCAATATCTTGCTGTGCCAACAATTCGCAGGCGTGGTCAACCATTCCATTGGCTTCAAGCCCCACAGCGGTCAACAGGCTTACAGCTTCACTATTACGGATTTTATCGCTGAACACCAGATCCAACTTGGCACATGCATCTTGTTTTATCATGATACCTGTTCGATCTGTTTCCTCGATCACATTCCAAATGTCGATACCCAACATCTGACATTGCCTTGTAATGCTAGACAAATGTTCGTTGTCGACTTCAATCATGGCAAGGTCACGTTGAATGGCTATACCAGAGACAGCTTTTAAGCCTGCTTCTCCTTTTACCAAACTGCCTTCATTCACATCGAATGTAGAAAGCACGCGCAGCGGTACATTATTCTTCCATGCAAACTGCACAGAAGGGAGATGCAACACTTTCGCTCCGCGGCTAGCCATCGCTTCCATCGAAGGAAAATCAATAACTGCCATCTTTTGAGCGTTTTTTACTACACGTGGGTCACAAGTATAAATACCATCAACGTCGGTAAAGATTTGACACTCATCAGCGCTTAACGCGCCAGCCAGTGTCACTGCGCTCGTATCTGAGCCACCTCGACCTAATGTGGTGATATCCCCATTTTCATTCACACCTTGGAAGCCTGCTACGATGACGATTTGGTCTTGCTCAAGCAAATCCGTAACCGTAGAAGTATCAATGTGTTTAATCGTCGCGTCATTGTGTTGATTGTCCGTCACAATGTTCGCCTGTGCTCCGGTAAGTGAGCGTGCAGCATAACCCAATTTATTCAGAGTCATTGCCAGCAGTGCCATCGACACTTGCTCACCAGCAGAGAGCAAAACATCAAGTTCTCGAGCCGTAGGAACGCTATCTACTTGTTTAGCTAGGTCCATTAATCGGTTTGTTTCGCCTGACATTGCAGACACAACTACGACAACTTGATTACCATCATTTTTCGCCTTAATGATGTGTTCAGCTACCTGGTGGATTCTCTCAATTGAACCCACCGAGGTTCCGCCAAACTTTTGCACGATAAGGGGCTTTTTCACCAGTCTTCACCTTCCCAAGACCAAAGTCTCATTAGGACCACTCATATTCCACTAGTTGAAATTATATAAGCGGTAGTTACAACAAAAACCAAGCAGCGTAAATGACCTGGTTAAAATACGGTCAATTAAACCACTTGGTTATCATAAAAAAATTACGCCCAATCAAAGAACATTGATTGAGCGTAAGATGTGTTTTAAATAATTATAGGCGTTCTTCTAGCCAAGGCTGTACAGTCTGAATCGCCGCAGGTAGCGCCGCAACATCGGTACCACCTGCTTGAGCCATATCTGGACGACCACCACCTTTACCGCCAACTTGCTCAGCAACCATCTTAACTAGGTCGCCCGCTTTCACTTTGCCGATAAGGTCTTTGGTTACACCTGCAATTAGACCGATCTTGTCATCGTTCACGTTTGCAAGAAGGATAACGCCGCTACCTACTTGGTTTTTGATGTCATCAACCATAGTACGTAGGTTCTTGTTATCTGCGCCTTCTAGAGCTGCAATCAGTACTTTAGTACCGTTGATATCCTGTACTTTACCCATGATGTTCGCGCTTTCTGCCGCTGCCATCTTGTCTTTCAGTTTTTGGATTTCTTTCTCTAGAGATTTCGCTTTCTGTGCTGATTCAGCCAGTTTCTCTTCGTACTTAGCCGCTTGAGCTTCGATTGCGTCTAGCGCACCTTCACCCGTTACCGCTTCGATACGGCGGATACCTGCTGCGATACCACCTTCAGATGTGATCTTGAATAGACCGATGTCACCAGTGCTTGAAGCGTGGATACCACCACAAAGTTCAGTCGAGAAATCACCCATAGACAGCACGCGTACTTCGTCATCGTACTTCTCACCGAACAATGCCATTGCGCCTTTCTTCTTCGCAGACTCAATGTCCATCACGTTGGTTTCAATCACGTGGTTACGACGAATTTGCGCGTTGACTAGACGCTCAACTTCTTTCAATTCTGCTGCAGTTACTGCTTCTAGGTGTGAGAAGTCGAAACGTAGACCATCAGCTTTCACTAGTGAGCCTTTCTGAGTAACATGCTCACCAAGCAATTGGCGTAGCGCTGCGTGTAGCAAGTGCGTTGCTGAGTGGTTTAGAGAGATAGCTGCGCGACGCTCGGCGTCAACGATAGTTGCTACTTCCTCACCTTTTGCTAGCACGCCTTCTGCCATCACACCGTGGTGCGCGATTGCGTTACCTAGCTTCTGAGTGTCTTCAACACGGAATACACCAGACTCAGTGCGGATTTCACCAGCGTCACCACATTGACCGCCTGACTCAGCGTAGAATGGTGTTTCACCAAGTACGATGATTGCTTTATCGCCTGCAGATAGTGATTCTACTTCGTTACCTTCAACGAACATCGCTGCTACAGAGCTAGAGCCTTTAGTACCTGTGTAACCACAGAATTCTGTTTGCGTATCAACTTTGATTGCTGCGTTGTAGTCAGTGCCGAAGTTACCAGCTTCACGCGCACGTTGACGCTGCTCTTCCATCGCTTTCTCAAAACCTTCTTCGTCGATTGCGAACTCACGCTCACGTGCAACGTCGTTAGTTAAGTCAGCTGGGAAGCCGTAGGTATCGTAAAGTTTAAATACGGTTTCGCCGTCTAGTACTTTACCGTCTAGGTTATCTAATGCTTCGTTTAGAATCGCCATACCACGTTCAAGTGTACGACCGAAGTTTTCTTCTTCGATACGCAATACTTTTTCAACCACAGCTTGTTGACGCTTCAGCTCTTCGCCAGCCGTACCCATGATGTCAGCTAGTACACCAACCAATTTGTGGAAGAATGCACCTTGTGCGCCCAGCTTGTTACCGTGACGAACTGCACGACGGATGATGCGACGTAGAACGTAACCACGGCCTTCGTTTGAAGGCATCACGCCATCAACGATCAGGAATGAACATGAACGGATGTGGTCAGCAATAACGCGTAGCGATTGGTTTGATAGGTCTTCGTAACCGATCACTTCAGCAGCTGCTTTGATAAGAGCTTGGAATACATCGATTTCGTAGTTTGAGTGAACGCCCTGCATGATGGCAGAGATACGCTCGATACCCATCCCCGTATCTACCGATGGTTTTGGTAGCGGTTCCATAGTGCCGTTTGCTTGACGGTTGAACTGCATGAATACGTTGTTCCAGATCTCGATGAAACGGTCACCATCTTCTTCAGGCGTGCCAGGACGGCCACCCCAAATGTGCTCACCGTGATCGTAGAAGATTTCAGTACATGGACCACAAGGGCCAGTGTCACCCATTTGCCAGAAGTTGTCTGACTCAAATGGCTTACCACCTTTCTTGTCGCCAATACGGATAATGCGGTCTGCTGGAACGCCTACTTTCTTGTTCCAGATATCGAATGCTTCGTCATCTGTCTCGTAAACCGTTACTAGTAGACGGTCTGCTGGCAGCTTAAGAGTTTCAGTTAGAAATTCCCATGCGAAAGCAATCGCGTCTTCTTTGAAGTAATCGCCAAAGCTGAAGTTGCCTAGCATTTCAAAGAATGTGTGGTGACGAGCAGTGAAGCCAACGTTTTCCAGGTCGTTGTGTTTACCACCAGCACGTACACAACGTTGAGCCGTAGTCGCTCGAGTGTAGGCTCGCTTTTCTAAGCCTAAGAAACAATCTTTAAATTGGTTCATACCCGCGTTTGTGAACAGCAGGGTTGGGTCGTTATGTGGAACTAACGATGAACTTTCTACGATTTGGTGTCCTTTGCTCTCAAAGAACTTGAGGAACGCGTTACGAACCTCATCAGTGCTCATGTACATGCAGCTCTTCCTGAAAATAGTCGAGTTAGAATTTTGCCGTATTGTAGATCATGCAATCAGCTACGACTAGTTTTCTTACGGAAAAGAGGGGGTAGAAGAAAAAATTTGAAGCAAAACAAAAATCAGCGTGAACCATTCACCGCTAATCTTCGTCCTCAAAGCTCAGCGCATAGCTGATTTGGTCAAAACTGTAGCCACGATATTGCAGAAATCGCACCTGTTTAGCGTACTCTTTCTGGTCTTTGGCTTTTATTCCTTTGAATTTCTTCTCTGCAGCCATTCTTGCCAGTTCAAACCAGTCTTGTGGCTCTTCTGCCATCGCCATATCAATGATGGATTCTGCGACACGCTTTTGGTTCAATTCTTGACGAATGCGTCGCTCACCGTGACCTTTGTAAACATGCTGGCGCACTTGGCTTTTTGCATAACGCAGATCATCCAAATAATTATGGTCGAGACAAAAATTAATGGCCGCTTCGATGTCTGCTTCTTCATAACCTTTTAGAGCTAACTTTTGGTATAACTCGTATTGCCCATGATCTCGACGGCTTAATAATTGGATAGCCGCTTCTTTGCTGGATAAGGTCGGCGCTTGACGCTTTTGGTACATGGTGATCCTAAAACTATTTTTGCTGTACAGGCTCTATAACAATCGTAGTAAACAACCGCTCACTCTAGCTTACTAACACGCTAGTTCTGATCGCTTACCTACTCTAATTGATATTAATCTGCCCTTTGTTTTTTCGGTTTTGATTTCAGCAGATACAACAAAGCCCCGCATAGCAGGGCTTTGTTCAATATGATTCAATTAGAAGATTAAAACTCTTCTTCTTGCTCTGATTTTTCACCCGATTCTGGTGCTTCAGGTAGTGCTGGTGAAAGTAGCATTTCACGCAGTTTAGCATCGATAGTTTTACCGATTTCTGGGTTTTCGCGTAGGTAGTTACAAGCGTTTGCTTTACCTTGGCCGATCTTGTCGCCTTGGTAGCTGTACCATGCACCCGCTTTTTCAACTAGCTTGTGCTTCACGCCTAGGTCAATCAGTTCGCCTTCGCGGTTGAAACCTTGGCCGTACATGATTTGCGTGTTTGCTTCTTTAAACGGTGCAGCAATCTTGTTCTTAACAACTTTGATGCGCGTTTCGTTACCTACTACTTCGTCACCTTCTTTGATTGCGCCAGTACGACGGATATCTAGACGAACAGAAGCGTAGAACTTAAGTGCGTTACCACCAGTCGTTGTTTCTGGGTTACCGAACATCACACCAATCTTCATACGGATTTGGTTGATGAAGATACACATACAGTTAGACTGTTTTAGGTTACCCGTTAACTTACGCATTGCTTGAGAAAGCATACGAGCTTGAAGACCCATGTGGCTATCGCCCATTTCGCCTTCGATTTCTGCTTTTGGTGTTAGTGCTGCTACTGAGTCGACAACCATAACGTCGATAGCACCAGAACGTGCAAGTGCGTCACAGATCTCTAGCGCTTGCTCACCAGTGTCTGGCTGAGAAACCAATAGTGCATCGATATCAACGCCAAGTTTCTTCGCGTATACAGGGTCTAGCGCGTGCTCTGCGTCGATAAACGCACAAGTTTTGCCTTCACGTTGTGCAGCAGCAATCAGCTCAAGAGTTAGCGTTGTTTTACCTGAAGATTCTGGACCGTAGATTTCTACGATACGGCCCATTGGTAGACCACCAGCACCCAAAGCGATATCAAGAGAAAGAGAACCCGTTGAGATGGTTTCTACGTCCATTGCGCGGTTATCACCAAGGCGCATGATAGAGCCTTTACCGAATTGCTTTTCAATTTGACCTAGCGCAGCGGCGAGCGCTTTCTGTTTGTTCTCGTCCATTACTTTCTCCGATTTATTCATCTTCTTTGGGCGACGAATAGTAATTCATTTTTCTTGAGCAGAAGAACTGCTCAGCAATGAAAGTTATTATACTGTTGATTCATACAGTGTCTATACCTGTATGAAAAAAATTTGGCTGACCTAAAGCTGTGATTTGCTCTAGCCCTTATCAACGCTGGGCTAAGACAATTTCACAAATTCTAAATCAGATGTTGATGCAATTGAGTCAGTGCATGCTCGACCGCTTTTTTGCGAACTTGTGCACGGTCACCAGTGAAATGCATGGTTTCTACTTGCTGCCAACTTTGGTTATCAGCAAAAGCAAAACAGACTGTACCGACAGGTTTCTCCTCACTGCCTCCTCCCGGGCCTGCAATACCGCTGATGGACACGCCGATGGTGGCATTTGAGTTTCTAATTGCGCCCTGCACCATTTCAATCACAACTGGCTCACTCACTGCACCATGCGCATCTAATGTTGAAGCCTGTACGCCAAGCATCTCCATTTTAGCCTCGTTACTGTAAGTGACGAACGCGCGATCAAGCCACGCTGAACTACCAGCAATGTCAGTAATGACGGTTGCAACACCACCGCCTGTACATGATTCTGCCGTGGTTAAAACATGTCCGTACTTAGCCAATAATGCGCCTAAATCGGCACTCAATTTTGTTGCTCTTTCCATAGCCAAAAATGCCCTTTGTCTCTTTTTACTTGATAGGGATTCACGTATCCTAAGCCGCTACGGAAATAAACAAAAGTACTTACCTGTGAAAGCTGAACAAAAACACACTCCGATGATGCAGCAATATCTCAAGCTAAAGGCTGAGAATCCAGAAATCTTGCTGTTTTACCGCATGGGCGACTTCTACGAACTCTTCTACGACGATGCTAAACGCGCATCTCAATTGCTTGATATTTCGTTGACCAAACGTGGTGCATCGGCAGGTGAACCTATCCCGATGGCTGGTGTTCCATTCCATGCGGTAGAAGGTTATCTAGCTAAACTTGTTCAGCTTGGTGAGTCTGTCGCGATCTGTGAGCAGATTGGCGATCCAGCGACAAGTAAAGGCCCGGTTGAGCGTAAAGTAGTACGCATTGTTACGCCAGGTACTGTGACTGATGAAGCGCTATTGTCTGAGCGTATCGATAACCTGATTGCATCGATTTACCATCATAATGGTAAATTCGGTTACGCGACATTGGATGTAACTTCGGGTCGCTTCCAACTAGTCGAGCCGGAAACCGAAGAAGCGATGGCCGCTGAGCTGCAACGCACCGCACCTCGTGAGCTACTCTTCCCAGAAGATTTTGAACCCGTACATTTGATGTCGAACCGTAACGGTAACCGTCGTCGCCCGGTCTGGGAGTTCGAGTTAGATACCGCTAAGCAGCAGTTGAACCAACAATTTGGTACGCGCGATTTGGTAGGCTTTGGGGTTGAGCATGCTTCACTCGGTCTGTGTGCTGCGGGTTGTTTGATCCAATACGTAAAAGATACTCAGCGTACTGCCCTACCGCACATTCGTTCATTGACGTTTGATCGCCAAGATCACTCAGTCATTCTTGATGCCGCTACACGTCGCAACTTAGAGCTGACGCAAAACCTATCAGGCGGCACTGATAACACGCTAGCTGAAGTGCTCGATCACTGTGCGACCCCAATGGGCAGCCGTATGCTAAAACGTTGGTTGCACCAGCCAATGCGCTGTGTTGATACCCTTAATAACCGTCTTGATGCGATTGGTGAAATCAAAGATCAAAGCTTGTTCACCGACATTCAACCAATCTTCAAACAAATTGGTGATATTGAACGTATCCTCGCTCGTTTGGCACTTCGCTCGGCACGTCCGCGCGATATGGCTCGTCTGCGCCATGCGATGCAGCAACTGCCAGAGTTGGAAGCTGTCACTTCTTCTCTAGCTCACCCATACCTTAAAAAGCTGGCTCAGTTTGCTGCACCATTAGATGAGGTATGTGATTTACTCGAGCGCGCAATCAAAGAAAACCCGCCAGTGGTTATTCGTGAAGGAGGCGTGATTGCAGAGGGCTACAATGCTGAGCTTGATGAATGGCGCAAACTTGCAGACGGTGCAACCGAGTATCTAGAAAAACTCGAAGCTGACGAACGCGAACGTCATGGTATCGACACCCTAAAAGTTGGCTACAACGCTGTACACGGTTTCTTCATTCAGGTTAGTCGTGGGCAAAGCCACTTGGTTCCACCACATTATGTACGTCGCCAAACGCTGAAAAACGCAGAACGCTACATCATTCCTGAGTTGAAAGAGCACGAAGACAAGGTACTGAACTCCAAATCAAAAGCGCTAGCAGTTGAGAAAAAACTGTGGGAAGAGCTATTTGATTTGTTGATGCCAAACCTTGAGAAGATGCAAAACCTTGCTTCAGCGATTTCTCAGTTAGACGTACTACAAAACCTAGCCGAGCGTGCAGATTCACTTGATTACTGCCGCCCAACATTGGACAAAGAAGCGGGCATCAGCATTCAAGCCGGCCGTCACCCTGTCGTGGAGCAAGTAACAAGCGAACCATTTATCGCTAACCCTATTGAACTAAGCTCAAACCGTAAGATGCTGATCATCACTGGTCCAAACATGGGTGGTAAATCGACCTATATGCGCCAAACCGCGTTGATTGCTTTGATGGCTCACATTGGTTCATACGTACCTGCAGAATCGGCTCATATTGGCTCTCTAGACCGTATCTTTACTCGTATCGGTGCATCTGATGATTTGGCCTCTGGCCGCTCAACCTTCATGGTAGAAATGACTGAAACAGCCAACATTCTTCACAACGCTACTAAGAACAGCTTGGTGCTAATGGATGAGATCGGTCGCGGTACCAGTACTTATGATGGCCTGTCTTTGGCATGGGCAAGTGCAGAATGGCTTGCAACTCAAATTGGCGCAATGACCCTGTTCGCAACGCATTACTTCGAACTGACTGAGCTACCAAACCTACTGCCAAACTTAGCCAACGTTCACCTTGATGCGGTAGAACACGGAGACAGCATTGCCTTTATGCACGCAGTTCAAGAAGGCGCGGCAAGCAAATCTTACGGTCTAGCGGTTGCTGGTTTAGCGGGTGTTCCAAAGCCAGTGATTAAGAATGCGCGTAACAAGCTGTCGCAACTTGAGCAATTAGGTCAAGGCAATGATTCAGCTCGTCCTAGTACCGTCGATGTGGCAAATCAACTCAGCCTAATTCCTGAACCTAGTGATGTTGAACAAGCATTGTCGAACATCGATCCTGACGATCTAACGCCGCGTCAGGCATTGGAAGAGCTTTACCGCTTGAAGAAGATGCTCTAGTTTCTGAAGTGATCCTGTAAAAGCAAAAAGGCTATGGTCACCCATAGCCTTTTGTTTATTCTGAAGCGGTCTTTGTTTAGTCGTCTTCTACGTTGAACAGGTTTTCCATATTCAGACCTTGTTTGATCAAGATCTCGCGTAGTCGACGTAAACCTTCCACCTGGATCTGACGAACACGTTCGCGTGTTAGACCAATCTCACGTCCCACTTCTTCAAGTGTTGATGGCTCATAGCCAAGCAGACCAAAACGACGCGCTAGCACTTCTTTCTGTTTTGGATTCAGCTCTTCTAGCCAATGGATCAATGAAGATTTGATGTCATCGTCCTGAGTGGAAACTTCCGGATCCGAGTTGTTGGCATCAGGAATAATATCCAGTAGCGCTTTCTCGCCGTCACCACCAATCGGTGTATCGACAGAGCTAATGCGCTCATTAAGGCGAAGCATTTTGCTTACGTCTTCTACTGGGATATCTAGCTGTGCAGCAATCTCTTCTGCTGTTGGTTCATGGTCGAGCTTCTGAGAAAGTTCACGCGCAGTACGCAGATAAATGTTCAGCTCTTTAACCACATGAATTGGCAGACGGATTGTACGAGTTTGATTCATCAATGCACGTTCGATCGTTTGGCGAATCCACCACGTCGCGTAAGTTGAGAAACGGAAGCCTCTTTCTGGATCAAACTTCTCTACCGCACGAATCAGACCTAAATTACCTTCTTCAATGAGATCAAGAAGTGCTAGACCACGATTGCTGTATCGACGAGAGATCTTCACTACAAGACGCAAGTTACTTTCGATCATACGTTTGCGAGCAGCTTCATCGCCACGCAGCGCACGTCGAGCATAAAGTACTTCTTCTTCTGCCGTGAGTAGAGGTGAAAAACCAATTTCGCCTAAGTAAAGCTGAGTAGCGTCTAGGCTCTTGCTGCTCGCGTCGAATTCTTCGCGTGCTGCTGTTTTGGTTCGGTTGGATGTTTTTTCAAGCTCGTTGTTAGCAATGCCTTCCGTTGATGCATTGTCATATTCGAACTCTTCAACTTTGGTTACTGTGTTGCTGATACTCATAACGCCTCCCCCTGGCGAGTTAGCAAGACATGACAACTCAATATGTCGCTAAATGATGTCGCAAGTTGTTATTCAAAGTTTTAAGGTAAATAGCGCTTTGGATTCACTGACTTACCTTGGTAGCGAATTTCAAAGTGAAGTTTGACGGATTTAGAACCTGAACTACCCATGGTCGCAATTTTTTGTCCGCTCTTAACACTTTGTCCTTCTGAAACCAGCAATCTGTCATTGTGTGCGTATGCGCTTAAATAATTGTCGTTATGCTTCACTATAATTAGGTTGCCATAACCTCGTAGCGCATTACCTGAGTACACAACTGTGCCGGCTGCGGTTGAAACGATAGGCTGACCACGCTGTCCTGCGATGTCGATACCTTTATTTCCCTGTTCTCCCGCTGAGAAGTTCTTGATTACTCTCCCTTTTGTTGGCCATAACCACTTAGATACTTTGTCATTTTTCGCCGTAGTTACTGGTGGTTTTGGTTTAACATTTTGGTTACCTTTTGACCCAACATACTCCTTTGGTTTGGATTGTTCAACCTTCTTTGGCGGCTGTTTTTGTGCAACTTGAGTCGTAGTTGGCTTAGGTTGTTGAGTAGAGCTTTTACTTGAATTTGACGACTTTGACGCTGTTGATGTTTTAGTCACTGGAGCAGGTTTCGCCGCAACTACCGGAGCGACAACGGGTTCCACTTTATGGCCATATTTAGGTGCGACATATTTCGGGGCCCAAAGTTTTAGCTTCTGCCCCGGAAAAATCGTGTAAGGCGCAGACAATTCATTGTAACGAACAAGATCATTTACATTCTTATCTGTGACGTAGGCAATGAAATAAAGGGTATCACCTTTCTTTACTTCGTAATAACTCCCTCTATAGCTGCCACGTTCAACCGCTGAGTAATCTTTGTTTAAGCTAGAAACAGGTGCAGGTGAGTGAGCCGCGCAACCAACCAGTCCCGCAGCCAACAAACAGCTAATACCAAAACGATGTAATAACTTCTTCACCTAGTCTTTAACCCTTAAGCTAAATCACCTGCAACTAATGGCACAAATCTTACCATTTCTACCACGGTCGACAGGTATTGTTCACCCTGACGTTCAATTTTTAATAGTTGTTGCTCTTCTTCACCAACAGGAATGATCATCTTACCGCCCTCTCTCAGCTGGGATAAAAGTGCTTGGGGAACACTTTCCGCTGCCGCAGTGACGATAATCGCATCAAACGGGCCTTTCGCTTCCCATCCGAGCCAACCATCTCCGTGTTTAGTAGAGACGTTATAGATATCCAGTTGTTTCAGACGACGCTTAGCATCCCATTGCAGAGACTTAATGCGTTCAACTGAATAGACATGATCAACAATTTGAGCAAGGACTGCTGTTTGGTAGCCCGAGCCCGTGCCAATCTCTAAAACATTGCTGTCCGATTTCAAATCGAGCAGCTCTGTCATTTTTGCAACGATGTAAGGCTGAGAAATGGTTTGCCCCTGACCAATCGGCAACGCATTGTTGTCGTACGCTTGGTGCATCATTGCTTGTGAGACAAAGCTCTCACGCGGCAGTCGATAAATCGCATCCAACACTCGTTGATCACTGATGCCACTGGAGATAAGAAATGCTATCAACCTGTCAGCATGTGGGTTAGTCATTAATTCTCTTCCTTTAACCAACTGTCCATTGCGCGCAGCGACTCATGAGCAGTGAGATCGACTTGCAGTGGCGTGATTGAAACAAAGCCATGTTCAATCGCGTAAAAGTCCGTACCGATACCGGCATCTTGCTCTTTGCCCGGAGGACCGAGCCAATAGATATCATGTCCACGCGGATCTTTCTGCTTGATCATATTCTCTGCGTGATGACGCGCACCTAAGCGAGTCACTTCAATCTCACCAAGCTCTTCAAACGGAAGATCAGGGACGTTCACATTCAATAGACGGTTGGTTGGAATTGGGCGAATCAGATGCTGCTCAACCAACTGGCGAGCAATTTTAGCTGCCGATTCAAAATGTTGTTTACCGACTAGAGAAAAAGCGATCGCCTGCACGCCAAGGAAATGTCCTTCCATCGCAGCAGCCACCGTACCGGAGTACAACACGTCATCACCTAGGTTTGCGCCGTGATTGATGCCTGACAGTACGAGGTCTGGCAGGTCATCTTTCATCAACTCGTTCAGCGCAAAGTGCACGCAGTCTGTTGGTGTACCTTGCACAGAGAAGGTCTTCGGCGCTATCTCGGTAACACGCAGTGGTTGCTCTAATGTCAATGAGTTAGAAGCACCAGAGCGGTTTCTATCCGGCGCAACGATCGTCACTTCAGCAATGCTTCTTAGCTCATCAGCAAGCGCATGAATTCCCTGAGCATGAACACCGTCATCATTGCTGAGCAGTATTCTTAATGGCTTCGCGTTGTGTGAATCCATTTCCATTAATATTCTCTTTCTACCTTTTCTTCGATGACCAACTCACGCACGATTGAGGTCGCAAATGAACCCGCATCCAGCGAGAATGTCATCGTGATGTTATTGCCATCGACCGTCCAAGCTAGGTCTTGTGGCTTGAGTGCGATATCGCGGCGGTCGTGACGCATACGGTTACCACGAATCAGTGCCATCAAATCTGGTTCTTCATCTAAGAACGGTTGTTCTAAGGTTAGCGCATCCGCTTGAGTTGGTAGCGCGTTATCACCCGCCAGTGCAGCAGTAATCGCCACTTCGCCTTGGGCAAATTGCGCTTGTAGAGCAGCCATGTTGCTTGCGTCAACTAACTGAGTACCCGAAGCTGTCTGTGCCACATCACCATCGATGAACTTGTCAAACACACCATTCTCCAGGCGAGCGGAAACAATGCGGTTGAAGATCCATGAACGAGCTGCTGACAGGTACATACTGCGCTTGTTTTGATTACGGGTACGAACGTTCTCGCGCCCCCATCGACGTGCTTCTTCAAGGTTGTTGCCATCGTTACCAAAACGCTGACTACCAAAGTAGTTCGGCACACCCACTTGTTTCACTTTTTCAAGGCGTTGCTCAACATCCGCTACATCTGTCACTTCAGACAAAGTCACCACGAACTCGTTCCCTACTAGGTCCCCAGGACGCAGTTTTTTATTGTGACGATCCGTTGCAAGGATTTCGATGCTTGGGTGTTGCGCCAAAAATGCTGAAAAGTCTGGCGTTTCACCTTTTGGTAAATGCACACTTAGCCATTGTTCAGTCACAGCATGACGGTCTTTAAGGCCCGCCCAGCTAACGTCTTTCGACTTAACACCACAGGCTTTTGCTAGTTCGTTAGCAACAAAACTGGTGTTCTCTCCTGTTTTACGGATACGAACCATTAAGTGCTCGCCTTCACCCGTAAAGGCAAAACCTAAATCTTCGCGAACCTGAAAGTGCTCTGGTTGCGCTTTGATTTTTGCAGATGCAACTGGCTTACCTGTTAGGTAAGCCAATGAAGATAAAATGTCTGACATGATGTATTTCCGCTGATATCACAGCTTAGAGGAGCAAATTGCTAATTATTGCTTAAACAGAAGTACAACTGCTTCCGTTGCAATGCCTTCTTTGCGTCCAGTAAAACCAAGACGCTCTGTCGTCGTTGCTTTTACGTTAATGTTGCTAATGTCGGTTTCGAGGTCTTCGGCAATGGCAGCACACATTGCGTCAATGTGCGGTGCCATCTTCGGCGCTTGTGCCATGATAGTGACATCTGCATTCCCAAGACGGTAGCCTTGCTCTTTGACTCGACGGTAAACGTCTTTCAGTAGTTCACGACTATCTGCGCCTTTCCATTTGTCATCCGTATCAGGGAAGTGACGACCAATATCGCCTGCAGCAATCGCGCCAAGCAGGGCATCCGTTAACGCATGCAGCGCAACATCACCATCTGAGTGTGCAATCAAACCTTGTTCGTAAGGGATCGCTACGCCACCAATGATTACCGGACCTTCACCACCGAATTTATGTACGTCGAAACCATGACCAATTCGAATCATTTTTTATCCTTTCTTTATTCGCCGCGCTCACGGCTGAGATAAAACTCGGCTAGCGCAAGATCTTCTGGCTGAGTAATTTTTATATTATTCGCATTCCCTTGAACTAAAGCCGGCTTCTCGCCTAACCATTCCAAAGCCGAAGCTTCATCAGTAATGGTTGCACCTTGTTCTAATGCGTCAGCCAGTGCTTGAGTAAGCTGCTGAGTTTTAAACATTTGTGGAGTCAGTGCATGCCACAATGCTTCTCTATCTACCGTATGTTCGATATCTTGTGCCGCGTTTGCTCGCTTCATCGTGTCTCTCACTGGAGACGCGAGAATGCCACCCGTAGGATGAGCGCAACAAACATCAATCAAACGGTCAATGTCGGATGTTAATACACACGGTCTTGCCGCGTCGTGGACTAATACCCACTCGCTTTCCAGATGTGTACTTACATAGTTTAGCCCTGATAACACAGAGTCTGCCCTTTCTTTGCCACCAGCAACACGAATCACATCAGGATGTTGAGCAATGGACAGTTCAGGGTAGTATGGGTCGCCGTCGGTAATAGCCACGACAACCTTAGAAATCTTTGGGTGAGAAAGCAGTTTCTCTACGGTATGTTCCAGTACCGCTTTGCCGTCAATCAACAGGTATTGTTTTGGGCGATCTGCCTTCATGCGGCTGCCAACACCAGCTGCTGGCACAATGGCAATATGGGTTGGAGTGTTAGTATCCAACATATTAATGCTCTTCCTCATCGACAATTCGGTAGAAGGTTTCGCCATCTTTAACCAAACCAAGTTCATGACGCGCACGTTCTTCGATTGCATCAAGACCTTGTCGTAAGTCATCAATCTCAGCGAACATCTCGTTATTACGAGCTTGCAGCTTGCTGTTTACTTGTTGCTGCACTTCAATTTCATCTTCTACTGTGTAGTAGTCAGACACCCCGTTTTTGCCAAACCAGAGGGTATATTGAAGCCAGCCAAACAGTAACGTAAGGGCTATAACAAAGATTCGCATATCGTTGCTAACATTCTGTACCGGAAGGGATTAGATAAGGTGACATATATAGCATAAATGCGTGATTGGCTCTAGGGCATAAAAAGAGACTCACACGCTCCTTACAGGAAAAAAGCAGCAAAATGAAACAAAGAGATTCCCTACTCTCTCCTTCGTCGTTCTAGGGAATGACATATCAACGCAAGCGAAAGACATCCAAAAGCAAAGCCTGTTCTCATGTATCCAAGTGAAGTGCTCTCGAAGAGCCAAGTCCGCTCCTACCTTTCGAAGCGAAGCGTTCTCATATGTCAGATACAAAAACGCCCCGCAAGTGCGAGGCGTTTTCAAAAGCTTTAAGTTAAGCTGTTAATTCAGTTAAGAATTAAGCTTGACCTTTAACTTCTTTGAGACCGCTTCCTTGATACATGGAGGAACGCGCTCACCTAGAGCTTACGTTATATAAAAAAACACCCCGCCAAGGCAGGGTGTTTTTAAAAGCTTTAAGTTAAGCAGTTAACTCAGTTAAGAATTAAGCTTGACCTTTAACTTCTTTAAGACCGTTGAAAGGAGCGCGCTCACCTAGAGCTTCCTCGATACGGATAAGTTGGTTGTACTTAGCAACACGGTCAGAACGGCTCATAGAACCAGTCTTGATTTGACCTGCAGCTGTACCTACCGCTAGATCAGCGATAGTTGCATCTTCAGTTTCGCCAGAACGGTGAGAGATTACTGCTGTGTAACCTGCGTCTTTAGCCATCTTGATTGCAGCTAGAGTCTCAGTTAGAGAACCGATTTGGTTGAACTTGATAAGGATAGAGTTAGCTACGCCTTTCTCGATACCTTCAGCAAGGATCTTAGTGTTAGTAACGAATAGATCGTCACCTACTAGTTGAAGCTTGTCACCTAGTAGTTCAGTTTGGTGCTTGAAGCCAGCCCAATCAGACTCGTCTAGACCGTCTTCGATAGAAACGATTGGGAATTGGTTAGCTAGCTCAGCTAGGTAGTGGTTGAACTCTTCAGAAGTGAAAGTTTTACCTTCGCCTTTCATGTTGTAGATGCCAGCTTCTTTGTCGAAGAACTCAGATGCTGCACAGTCCATAGCTAGAGTAACGTCTTTACCTAGTTCGTAACCAGCAGCTGCAACAGCTTCTGCGATAACTTCTAGAGCTTCAGCGTTAGACTTAAGGTTTGGAGCGAAACCACCTTCGTCACCAACTGCAGTGCTATAGCCTTTAGACTTAAGAACTTTAGCTAGGTTGTGGAATACTTCTGCACCGATACGTAGACCTTCTTTAAGAGTCTTAGCGCCAACTGGTTGGATCATGAACTCTTGGATGTCAACGTTGTTGTCTGCGTGCTCACCACCGTTGATGATGTTCATCATTGGTAGAGGCATAGAGAACTGACCAGCTGTGCCGTTTAGCTCAGCGATGTGCTCGTATAGAGGCATGCCTTTAGCTGCTGCAGCAGCTTTAGCGTTTGCTAGAGAAACAGCTAGGATAGCGTTCGCACCGAACTTAGATTTGTTTTCAGTGCCGTCTAGTTCGATCATTACTGCGTCGATTGCAGCTTGGTCTTTAGCGTCTTTGCCAACTAGAGCTTCAGCGATTGCGCCGTTTACAGCTTCAACAGCTTTAAGAACACCTTTACCTAGGAAACGTGCTTTGTCACCGTCACGCAGCTCAAGAGCTTCGCGAGAACCAGTAGATGCGCCAGATGGAGCTGCTGCCATACCTACGAAACCGCCTTCTAGGTGTACTTCAGCTTCTACAGTTGGGTTACCACGTGAGTCGATGATTTCACGACCTAGAACTTTAACGATCTTAGACATTAATGTTTCCTCTCGTTTCAAATATAAATGTCAATTTTAAAGGGCAGCAGCACAACCTTCGCCGCTGCCCGTATCCTTTTACTTCTCGAATTCGCCGCGAGCGTTTTGGCCAGCAGCTTTAACGAAACCTGCGAATAGTGGGTGACCATCGCGAGGCGTCGAGGTGAATTCTGGGTGGAATTGAGCCGCTACAAACCATGGGTGAGCTGGGTTCTCAATCATTTCCACTAGTTTCTTATCCGCTGATAGGCCAGATACTTTCAGACCTGCTTTTTCGATTTGCGGACGAAGATTGTTGTTTACTTCGTAACGGTGACGGTGACGCTCATGAATTGTCGCGTTGCCGTATAGTTCACGAGCTTTCGTACCTTTTTCTAGGTGACATAGCTGTGAACCAAGACGCATCGTACCACCTAGGTCAGACGTTTCAGTACGTTCTTCAACTTTACCTTCGCCGTCTACCCATTCAGTGATCAAACCTACCACAGGGTACTTAGTGTCTTTGTTAAATTCTGTTGAATGTGCACCTTCCATACCCGCTACGTTACGCGCGTACTCGATAAGTGCTACTTGCATGCCTAGACAGATACCTAGGTAAGGTACTTTGTTTTCACGAGCGTATTGTGCTGCGCGAATCTTACCTTCGATACCACGGTCACCGAAGCCGCCAGGTACTAGGATTGCATCTAGACCTTCAAGTACTTCTACGCCTTTCGTCTCAACATCTTGAGAGTCTACGTATTTAATTGTGACGTTTAGACGGTTTTTCAAGCCTGCGTGTTTAAGTGCTTCGTTTACTGACTTGTAAGCATCTGGTAGTTCGATGTATTTACCGACCATACCGATAGTTACTTCACCAGTTGGGTTCGCTTCTTCGTAGATAACCTGTTCCCATTCAGACAGGTCAGCTTCTGGTGCGTTGATACCAAAGCGAGCACAAACTAGGTCATCTAGACCTTGAGACTTAACAAGTTGAGGGATCTTGTAGATAGAATCTACGTCCTTCATTGAGATAACTGCTTTTTCTTGTACGTTACAGAAAAGAGCGATTTTCTTACGCTCGTTCGCTGGGATCATACGATCAGAGCGACAAACTAGAATATCTGGTTGGATACCGATAGACAGCAGCTCTTTAACAGAGTGCTGAGTTGGCTTAGTTTTCACTTCACCTGCAGCTGCTAGGTAAGGAACTAGCGTTAGGTGCATGAACATTGCGCGTTCACGGCCTAGTTCTACAGCAAGCTGACGGATAGCTTCCATAAATGGTAGTGATTCGATATCACCTACCGTACCACCGACTTCAACGATAGCAACATCATGGCCTTCAGAACCTGCGATTACGCGGTCTTTGATAGCATTAGTGATGTGAGGGATAACCTGAATGGTTGCACCTAGGTAATCACCGCGACGTTCTTTACGTAGTACGTCTGCATAAACACGACCAGCAGTGAAGTTGTTACGCTTAGTCATCTTGGTGCGGATGAAACGCTCGTAATGACCAAGGTCAAGGTCAGTCTCTGCGCCATCTTCCGTAACGAACACTTCACCGTGTTGAGTTGGGCTCATTGTGCCTGGATCAACGTTGATGTAAGGGTCAAGCTTCATCATAGTCACTTTAAGACCACGAGCTTCTAGAATAGCGGCAAGAGATGCTGCTGCAATACCTTTACCTAGAGAGGATACAACCCCGCCAGTAACAAAAATGTAATTTGTCGTCATGTTTAACCTGAAATTGGTTGAATGAGGGAAATGGAGTGCTTCTGGACGGGACGTAAATATACCAGAAGCTCCTAACCGCCACAACGTGAAATCTATCACACCGTAATTTTTTATTTTTTGCTTCAAATCAAATTCGAGTATTCATGCAATTTCAGCTTCGCTCTTCCCGTTTCACTTCATCCCACATGGAATCGAGTTCATCTAGAGTAAAGTCTGTGAGCTGCTTACCGTGCGCTGCAACTTTAGTTTCCACGCCTTTAAAGCGTTTCGAGAACTTTAAGTTGGCTTTTGCCAGTGCTACTTCTGGGTCTTTCCCTAAGTGACGCGACAGGTTCACGGTAGCAAATAAAAGATCGCCTAATTCAAGTTCGACTTTTTCCTCATCCGGCGTAATTTGAAGCGCTTCTTCCATTACCTCTTCAATTTCTTCCTGCACTTTGCCTACAACCGGGCCAAGCGAATCCCAATCGAAGCCAAATTTTGCGCACTTTTTCTGGATCTTTGTAGCACGCGAAAGCGCAGGTAGAGAGTTTGGTATTGAGTCTAGAATACTTTCTTCAGCTTTGCCTACTTGTGCTTTCTCTTTCGCTTTTTCCGCTTCCCAGTTTGCGTTAATCGCTTCTTCAGAATCGAACTCTACTTCTGAAAAAACATGAGGATGGCGACGCGTCAGCTTCTCGTTAACGGTTTCCACCACATCAGAAAACTCGAACAATCCCTGCTCTTTCGCCATTTGGCTGTAGAAAATCACTTGGAACAATAAGTCACCCAACTCTTCTTGCAAGTTCGGCCAATCACGGTTTTGAATCGCATCCACCACTTCGTAGGTTTCTTCGATAGTGTGCGGAACAATGGTGTCGAAGGTCTGCTTTAAATCCCAAGGGCAACCGCTTTCAGGGTCACGCAGCTTCGCCATGATTTGTTCTAACTGTTCAATTGGATGACTCATTTTCTGTTCCTTTAAACCTTTCTATCTAAAGAAAAAGGTGAGCAGCCAAAACCACTCACCTTTAATTTGTTTTCTAACTGTTTTTACTAAGTAGTTGGTTCTTCTGGCAAGGCAGCAAACTTATGAGACCCATGAGCATAGCTTGTCTATGAGATTGGGCCACATAAGTGCAGCTAACGCCGCTAGAAAGCCAAATACGACGTAAAAATTAGCCTAAGCGTTTCACCGACATGACATCCTTGATCTGCTCAACACGTTTCGAGACGCGTGAGAACACTTCAAGGTTGGTCACTTCAAGATCAAAGTCCATGATCGACATTTGCGTGCGGTAATCGACACGGCTCTTCATGCTAGTGACTTTGATTTTCTCGTTCGCAAATAGCGTTGTAATGTCTTTTAGTAGACCGCCACGTTCCATCGCTTCAACACGAACCGTCAAGATGTAAGAGCCGACAAAACCGCTCCCCCAAACGGTATCAATGATACGTTCTGGAGCGTGATGGCGGAGTTCTTCCAGTTGCTCACAATCGCTGCGGTGCACCGAAATACCACGACCTTGAGTGATGTAACCTGAGATCTCATCACCTGGGATAGGCTGACAACAGCGCGCTAGGTGTGTCATTAGGTTATCAACACCTTCTACCACAACCGCATCTTTCTTCGGACGACTTTGTGCTGGCGCGCGATTTTCTGCTTCTTGCAGTTTTTCTAGCGCTTGTTGGTCTTCCTCTTCCGCGGTTGGTTTGTTTACCAACGCGTTGATGTGGTTGATGATCTGGTTGATGCGCAAGTCACCACTACCAATACCAACATACAATTCATCGGCGCTATTGACGTTAAAGCGTTTCAGCGCGTACTGGTCTGCGTCTTTCAGTGTCGCGCCAATTTTCGCCAGTTCGTGTTCTAGGATTTCACGACCCGCTTCTAAGTTCTTCTCACGACTTTGCTTGCGGAACCATGCGTTGATTTTTGCACGAGCTCGGCTCGACGTCACAAAGCCCAGCGTCGGGTTCAACCAATCACGTGAAGGGTTTGGCTCTTTCTGAGTGATGATTTCAACCTGATCGCCCATTTGCAGTTTATGAGTGAACGGGACGATACGACCCGCCACTTTGGCACCGATACAACGGTGACCCACTTCTGAGTGAATGTGGTAAGCGAAATCGAGCGGGGTTGCGCCCATTGGTAGGTCGACAACATCGCCACGTGGGGTAAAGGCATACACGCGGTCATCAAATACCTGACTACGCAGCTCGTCCAACATCTCGCCAGAGTCGGACATTTCTTCTTGCCAATCGAGTAGCTTACGTAGCCACGTGATCTTCTCATCGTAACCGCTGCGGCTGCTTGCACCTTCTTTATATTTCCAGTGCGCTGCAACACCGAGCTCAGAATCTTCGTGCATTTCTTTAGTACGAATCTGGATCTCGATGGTCTTACCTTCAGGACCAAGAATCACGGTATGAATAGACTGGTAGCCGTTTGGTTTCGGGTTTGCTACGTAATCGTCGAACTCGCTTGGTAGGTGTTTATATTTGGTGTGAACCACACCTAAAGCGGCATAACAGTCTTGAAGTTTGTCAGCGATGATACGTACCGCACGTACGTCAAACAATTCATCAAACGCCAGACTCTTCTTCTGCATTTTGCGCCAGATACTGTAGATGTGCTTTGGACGACCACTGACTTCTGCGTTGATGCCGCATACCGTCATTTCTTGTGTGAGGTCATCGACAAAGTCTTTGATGTACTGTTCACGGACAATACGACGCTCAGCCAATTGCTTCGCGATTTGCTTGTAGGTTTCTGGCTGTTGGTAGCGGAAAGCGTAATCTTCGATTTCCCATTTCAACTGACCAATGCCAAGGCGGTTTGCCAGAGGCGCGTAGATATTTGCACACTCTTTTGCCGCTGCACGACGAACTTCGTCCGGCGCTTTTTTTACTTCAATCAGGTTACAGATACGTTCCGCCAGCTTAATGACGACGCAACGGAAATCATCCACCATGGCCAACAGCATGCGACGAACGTTATCGACTTGAGACGAGGCAGCTCCACCATCCATTGTTACATTCAACTGGCCGATTGCCGCCATTTCGTCGACGCCATCAATCAGCTTAATGATTTCTTTGCTGTATTTTTCCTCAAGGAGTTCTCTATCAAAAGCACCACTTGAGACCAAAGGGAACAGCTGCGCAGCGACGAGTGTCGCTTTATCCATCGACAAGGTGATCAAGATTTCGATCATCTCTCGTCCACGCCACAACAAAAGCTCCGCCTGCTCGTTATCCGCCAACACAGATTGGCAGTCACGATACACTTCGGTTAAGCGTTTCGCTGTGTTCTTCTCTTGACCTAGGCTAGCCACCCAGTTTTCAAGTTCAAACTGTTCATCTTGGTTTAAATGCGCGCTTCTTACCGCAACCATCTCATCATCCTAATTATTATATTTGTGTGGTTTGACTAACACCATCCAGGTTAGTTCTTGTGCCAAGCTTTAAGCGTTGGCTTATTGACCACTCTCCACGAGTAAGTGATCAATAAAGTCCCAATTATCAGGACTTTTCAAACAGTGCCATCGACTCTAGATGGCTGGTATGAGGGAACATGTCCAGCATACCTAATTTGGTTAATTGGTAGCCTTGCTCCAGCAAGCTCTGACTATCCCTTGCAAGGGTAGCAGGATTACAAGAAACATAAACTATACGGCGTGCGCCAAGCACAGAAACTTGATCAATGATCCCACTCGCACCCGCACGTGCTGGATCGAGCAGCACTTTGTCGAATTGTTCAGCCGCCCAAACTTGCCCTTCAAAATCTTGCTCAAGGTTAGCGTGATAAAATCGAGCGTTATTGATTTGGTTCAAAGATGCATTGTTTGCTGCCTTTTCCACCATTTCTGCCACACCTTCTACGCCAACCACGTGTTTTGCACGTTTCGCGATAGGCAAACTGAAGTTACCTAAACCACAGAACAAATCTAACACTCGCTCGTCACTTTGTGGGTCTAACCACTCCACTGCCTGAGCAACCATTTTCTGGTTTACCGCTTGGTTCACTTGAATAAAGTTATTTGGCGTAAATGGCACGGTGACACCCGCTTCTTGATAGAAAGGCACTTCACCTTCAATCAAATCAAGCTGATCGGTTTCTGGCATCAAGTAGAGCGATGCATTGTGACGCTTCGCTAATTCCACCAACGAGTTGGTTTCTTTTTCCGTCAGTTTGCTCAGATGACGCAATGTGATGCATGGACCGTTGTCGCCTAGCACCAACTCTACGTGACCAAGTTGCTCTGGCCTCTTAAGCGCTTTTAACGTCGAGTAGATTTCTGGCAATAGCATATTCAACTCAGGGGCGAGCACAGGACAATCCGTCACCTGTGCGATTTGCTTACTCTGCTTTTTACGGAAACCAAAGTGCAACTGACGAGTCTTTTTATCTACGAACAAGCTCACACGAGCACGACGACGGTAGCCAAGAGACTCACCCAACACAGGCGCATCCAACTCGATATCACTGCCAGCAAACTTTCTCATCAGCTGACGAAGCGTTTGCTGCTTGTGCGTCAATTGTTGGTCATAGTTCAGATGCTGCAGGTCACAGCCACCGCATTCATGGTAATGCGGACAAAATGGCTCCACGCGAGCTTCACTCGGTTTAAGGATTTTAATCAACTTACCGCGAGCGAACTTGCTCTTTTCTTCCACCAATTGGGTTACCACTTCCTCACCCGGTAGCGCACCATCAATAAATAATGGTTTCTTCTTAAGGTAAGCAATGCCTGCGCCGTGGTGATCCAAACGCTCTACTTGCACCGCTTGGTGACGGGTATTCAATTGCGTTTTCTTTTTAGGTTGAAAGATACGTGCCATGCTCTGTGCCTGATTTGTGTCTAATTGCTCTACTGCTTCACTATTCTTGCTTGCAGCCGTTGTGTGATTCGAGTGACTTGATTATGCTTACCGTTTATCCGGTGACGTCACTTTTTTGCTCAAGGCTTTATCGTGCGCTTGAGAAATAATGCGTTATTTTCCCATATCCAGACTCCGATGTAATTAGATAACATGACCAGATATGGCTTAAGAGCACGTGTAATTACACTAACTCTCGCTCCCACTCTTATTATTGGTTTATTACTGAGCGGCTTTTTCTCATTCAACCGCTACCAAGACCTAGAGAAACAAGTTATCACCACAGGTAATAGCATTATCGAACCGCTTGCGATTGCCAGTGAAACTCACCTGCTTTCCGAAAGCCGCGAGGCCGTTCGTCGCCTTATCAGTTATGCCCACCGCAAAAACTCGAAACTGGTTCGTAGTATCGCGGTGTTCGATGAAAATCATGAGCTTTTCGTCACTTCTAACTTCCATCCCAATTTTGAAGCTCTGATGTTCCCGAAGGATAAACCGATCCCTCAGTTAGGAGACTCGGAAATCTTCGATAACTCGCTTATTCTTCGCGTGCCGATTCTATCTGAAGGTCACTATCTTTCGGAGCTCTCAAATGAGAATCAGGGTACAAAAGCCATCGGCTACATCGCCGTAGAAATGGACCTTTCATCACTTCGATTGCAGCAATACCAAGAAGTGTTCTCTGCGTTCTTGGTGTTGATCCTCGGTCTTGGTCTCGCGAGTGTGTTCGCCTCTCGCCTCATGCATGACGTTACTCAGCCGATCACCCACATGAAGAATGTTGTGGACCGCATTCGTCGTGGTCACCTTGATGTGCGTATCGAAGGCAAAATGCACGGTGAGTTGGACCAACTGAAAAACGGTATCAACGCCATGGCGGTCTCGCTTTCGGAATACCACGTTGAGATGCAGCACAGTATAGACCAAGCGACATCAGACTTGCGTGAGACTCTGGAACAGCTAGAGATTCAGAACGTGGAGTTGGACATCGCGAAGAAGCGTGCCCAAGAAGCAGCCCGTGTGAAGTCTGAATTCTTGGCGAACATGTCTCACGAGCTTCGTACCCCATTGAATGGCGTAATTGGCTTTACCCGCCAGATGCTGAAAACACAGCTATCGAACAGTCAAACGGATTACTTGCAGACGATTGAGAAGTCGGCGAACAACCTACTGAACATCATCAATGACATCCTCGACTTCTCGAAACTGGAAGCCGGTAAGCTAGCACTGGAAAACATTCCGTTTGAATTCCGTGAAAGCTTAGAAGAAGTAATCAACCTACAAGCCACCAGCGCGCATGAGAAAGGTTTGGAAATCACCTTGAAAGTGGATCCGAAGATCCCGCAAGGCTTGGTGGGTGACCCGCTTCGTATCCAACAAATCCTTACTAACTTGGTCGGCAACTCCATCAAATTTACTGAGCGCGGTAATATCGACATCAGCGTTGAGATGCGCTCACAATCTGGTGATTCGGTCGAACTGCAATTCATGGTGCGCGATACGGGGATTGGTATCTCCGAACGTCAGCAAGCGCAGTTGTTCCAAGCATTTAGCCAAGCGGATGCGAGTATCTCACGTCGCTATGGTGGTACAGGTCTGGGTCTGGTTATCACTCAGAAACTGGTAAGCCAGATGGGCGGCGAAATCAGTCTAACCAGTCGCCTACACCAAGGTTCTACCTTCTGGTTTACGGTTCGCTTGCACTCAACTGAAATGCCAATGAGCGATCTGATTGAAGTCGAACTACTAACTGGTAAGCAATTGCTGTTGGTTGAACCTAACATGCAAGCGGCGTCAGTGACACAGCAGATCCTGAGCCAAGAAGGCATTCTGGTGACCTACCGCTCTTCGTTGCCAGAAAACGACGAGAACTACGACTACGTATTGTTGAACTTGGCTGCCAACCAAACCTACGATGATCAATCAGTAGCAGCTTGGATTGAGCAAGCCAAACGCATGGCGCCGAGTGTGATCATGGGTACGCCGAGTACCGAACTGGCACTGGCAGATCAAGTGATGAACGACCATCAGATCCAATGTCTGACCAAGCCATTATCGCGTCGCAAGCTTCTACAAAGTCTGATCACAGATCATATCGAAACGCCTCAAGCAGTAATTGCACCAATTGAGCCAGTGGTGAACGAGCGCTTACCACTGACGGTGCTTGCGGTTGATGATAACCCTGCCAACTTGAAACTGATCTCTGCGCTACTTAAAGAGCGTGTAGAAACGGTAACGGCGTGCAGCAATGGTCAACAAGCAGTGAATCTCGCGACTGAGAAAAAATACGACCTGATCTTCATGGACATTCAAATGCCATTGATGGACGGCGTGACCGCTTGTCAGCATATTAAAGAGCTAGAGCTGAACAAAGACACCCCAGTGATTGCGGTGACCGCGCATGCCATGGCGGGCGAGCGTGACCGACTACTGGCAGCGGGTATGGATGACTACCTAACCAAACCAATTGAAGAGCATGTGCTGCAACAAGTTTTGGTTCATTGGAACCCAAATACTTGTACTGAAAGTGTCGACAAAATTGCGCCATCCTATGTCGAACCTGTTGTGGAAACTGCGCCATCAGCACCAGAAAAACCACAGCAAGATGTCATCATCGACTGGCAAGCGGCATTGAAGCAAAGTGCCAACAAGGAAGACTTGGCCAAAGACATGCTGCGCATGCTGATTGATTTTATTCCTGAAGTGGAAGAAGTGGTCGATCAAGCATTAGAACAAGAAGACTTCTCGCGTGATGACCTTATCCATGTGGTACATAAACTTCACGGCAGCAGCTCTTACTGTGGCGTACCGAGATTAAAGTCTCTGTGTGCAACTTTGGAACAAGCACTGCGTTCGGGCGCTGACATCGAAGACATCGAACCGGAAATGTTCGAACTGCAAGATGAGATGATTAAAGTCACCACGACGGCGAAACTCTATCTTGAGCAGTAGAGAATAACGTAGTAAATCATAGACATAAAAAAGCCAGAGCATCGACTCTGGCTTTTTTGTATTCGGTTGTTAATCCGTAATCAGGTTAAGTTAGGATTCAAAAATCACCGTCGCAACCGCGTAATGACGTTCATCCGAAATCGACAGATGAACATGATTAACGCCCATCGACTCGGCGATTTGCTTCGCCACACCGGATAAGGTCAATACCGGTTTACCAAACTCATCATTCGAAACTGTAAAATCATGAAAGGTCACGCCTTTTGCGATGCCAGTTCCTAACGCTTTTGAGGCCGCCTCTTTTACTGCGAAACGCTTCGCGAGGTAGCGCCCTTTTTGCTTCAGTTCGGCAAACTTTACCATTTCATCTTGCGACAAAATGCGCTTTGCGAAGGGTTCACCCGTACGACTGAGCGCTTTTTCAATGCGCTCAATCTCTGCGATGTCAGTACCTAATCCTAAAATTGCCATGCTTAAATCTGATTACTTACGAGCCGCAACCATGATGGCTTTCATTTCTGCCACAGATTTTTCTAGACCATCGAAAACCGCACGACCAATGATCGAGTGACCGATGTTTAGCTCGTAAATTTCTGGCAGAGCCGCGATAGGTGCAACGTTGTGGTAAGTCAGGCCATGACCTGCGTTTACGATGATACCTAGATCGTCAGCGTAGCTTGCGCCTGCTGCGATCTTCTTCAGCTCATCTTGCTGATCTTCTTCTGTTGTCGCGTCTGCATAGTGACCAGTGTGAAGCTCAATGTAAGGTGCGCCACAAGCTTTTGCCGCATCGATCTGTTGACGGTCTGCATCGATAAACAGAGATACTTTGATGCCCGCTTCGGTTAGCTTTTGCGTTGCCGCTTTCACTTTCTCAAGCTGACCAACAACATCCAGACCACCTTCTGTTGTCAACTCTTCACGTTTTTCAGGAACCAGACAAACGAACTCAGGCTTAGTTTGTAGCGCAATCTCAACCATCTCATCCGTTACTGCCATTTCAAGGTTCATACGAGTTTGAATGGTTTCACGTAGGATACGTACGTCACGATCTAAAATGTGGCGACGGTCTTCACGTAGGTGGATGGTAATACCGTCAGCACCGGCACGCTCTGCGATCTCAGCAGCATGAACTGGATCTGGGTATTTAGTACCACGTGCATTACGTAGAGTGGCAATATGGTCGATATTAACGCCTAAGTAGATTGAGCTCATTTTCCGTTACTCCGTGCTCGATATGTCTGAATGAATAATTCGCGACTTTTTAAAGGTTTGCCGCCAAGATACGGCTTTAATGCCATACGTGTAAAGCGTTTCGCCGCTTTTAATTGCTCTTTAGTGACGAATCGCCGCTCACTGATTGCAATCAATTCATTCCCTAGAAATGTTAGGTTGTCGCGCCTTACCGAAGCGATGAATCCCTTTTGTTCACGATAACGGTAAGTCATCTCAGGATCGACAGGCTCACCCGTTCCGGCACAATGCAAGAAATCGACGCCATAGCCCATTGAAGACAGGAGGGCTAATTCAAAGCGACGTAATCCCGGTTCAGGGTTATCACTCTGAGCCAATTCCGTTAGTGCATGCAGGTAATCATGAAACAGCGCAGGCATCGGCACTTCCGCCATTAACACGCGCCCGACTAATTCATTTACGTACATTGCGGAGTAAAGGTTTATCCCGAACAACGGCAAACCCAAACTGATTGGCTCAGCCTGACGTAAGGTTTTCATAGAACCTTTGCCAGACCATTTCAGCAACAGTGGCGTGAAGGGCTGTAATGCCCCTTTAAGATTAGAGCGTTTGCTGCGCGCGCCTTTCGCCATCAAAGTGATACGACCATACTCCTCGCTGAATACATCAAGGATCAAGCTCGATTCACTGTAAGGGCGTCGGTGCAATACAAAGCAGCGCTGGAAGCCTTCTGAAGACTGGTTGCTCATTTCAATCAGTGTGCCTAAGTCGGTAATAAAAAATAAGGAGCCAAGCGGCTCCTTATTTTAATCGATATTATATTTTAGTCGATGTTGGAACGAAGTGTCTTCGTTACCAAACTTACAAGCAACTAAACTTATAGGTCGTCGATGTAACCCAGTGAGCGCAGTGCACGTTCGTCGTCTGCCCAACCAGATTTCACTTTTACCCAAGTCTCTAGGTAAACCTTACGACCGAATAGCTCTTCCATATCTAGGCGCGCTTCACGACCAATCGTTTTGATCTTCTCGCCGCCTTTACCAATCACCATTTTCTTCTGACCATTACGTTCAACAAGAATTAGGGCGTTGATATGGAAACCGTCGGTTTCTGGGTTATAGTCGAAGCGCTCAATCTCAACTGTTACTGAGTATGGCAGCTCATCGCCCGTGAAGCGCATTAACTTCTCACGTACGATTTCTGATGCCATGAAACGCTGAGAGCGGTCCGTCACGTATTCTTCTGGGAAGTGATGCGTTGCTTTCGGTAGGTGATCGCGTACGTGCTTGCGCAGTACTTCAATGTTCTTACCGTGTTTTGCAGAGATTGGCACAACGTCAACGAAGTCCATCTTCTTCGACATGTCCATCATATGCAGCATCACTTCGTTACGATCTTGCACGTTGTCTACTTTGTTCACACAAAGCACAACTGGGAAGTTCGACTTCTGAAGCTTAGTCAAGACCATCTCGTCGTCGTTCGTCCAGTGCGTACCATCCACCAAGAAGAACACTAGGTTCACATCACTTAGAGATGAGTTTGCCGCACGGTTCATCAAACGGTTGATGGCACGTTTTTCTTCAATGTGAAGTCCCGGTGTATCTACGTAGATCGCTTGGTAATCGCCGTCTGTGTCCACACCCATGATGCGGTGACGAGTCGTTTGCGGTTTACGAGACGTGATCGAAATCTTCTGACCCAAGATTTTATTCAGAAGTGTCGACTTACCTACGTTTGGACGACCAACAATCGCAATGAAGCCACAGTGTTGGTTTTCTGGTGAACTTACTTCACCGTGTGATGCGAAAAACGCATCGATATCGAATTCGTTATCAGCCATTCGTTAATTGCTCAAGTGCCGTTTCTGCAGCCGCTTGTTCTGCCTTGCGGCGGCTGGTGCCTTTACCGATTACAGGCTTATCCACACCTGCTACGTCACACTCAACCGTGAACTCTTGGTTGTGCGCTTCACCTTTAATATTAGTCACTGTGTAGACAGGCAGCGGTTTTCTTCTGCCTTGCAGGAACTCTTGTAGGCGAGTTTTTGGATCTTTTTGTGATACGCCAGGCTTGATCGCCTCAAGACGCGAGTTGTACCAACTCAGTACAATACCGCGAACTTGTTCAATATCACTATCAAGGTAAATCGCACCAATAATGGCTTCTACCGCATCGGCTAGAATAGAGTCTCGGCGGAAACCGCCACTCTTCAATTCACCTGGACCTAATTTTAAATAATCTCCTAGATCGAATTCACGACCCAGTTCCGCCAATGTGTGCCCACGAACCAAGGTCGCGCGCATACGGCTCATGTCACCTTCGTTCACTTTCGGGAAACGATGGTACAGATCATCAGCGATGACAAAACTTAAAATTGAATCGCCCAGAAACTCAAGACGTTCATTGTGCTTACTGTTGGCGCTGCGGTGAGTCAGCGCCAAGTTGATAAGCCCAGCATCCTTAAATTGGTAGCCGAGCTTTCTCTCTAGTTTCTCAATTGGAGAATTCATACTCTCTCGATATTTGAATGGTTAGTGAATACCACCGATGCGGTTGAAACGCACACCAGTTGGAATCCATGAAGGTAGAACGCTGTCTGCGCCACGATCAAACTCGAAGCTGATCCAGATCGCAACAGCTTTACCGACTAAGTTTGCTTCTGGAACAAAGCCCCAGTAACGGCTGTCTGCACTGTTGTCACGGTTATCACCCATAACAAAGTACTGACCTTGTGGTACAACCCACTCGTTAACACCTGGACGTGGCTGGTAGTTCTGCACACGATCACGAGCGAGTGGATTCACCAGAATTTGGTGTTCAACCTCACCCAATTTTTCATTCATCTGAATCAGAGGAATGCCATTTTGGATGAATGGGCTTTCTTCAACATTGCTCAACTTAACTGGCTTACAAGTTGATTCACCTTTCGACTGAATACAAACTTGCTTATCCGCAGAGTAACGAACAGTATCACCTGGCAAACCAACCACACGCTTAATGTAGTCAATGTTTGGCTGAGGTGGGTATTTGAATACTACGATGTCGCCACGTTCTGGCTTGCCAGTTTCCACTAGCTGAGTGCGCCATACTGGATCTTTCAATCCGTACGCGTATTTCTCCACCAAAATGAAATCACCCACTAATAGGGTTGGCATCATTGAGCCTGAAGGGATTTGGAACGGTTCATAGATAAAAGAACGTAATACCAATACGAATGCAATCACTGGGAAGATAGACACACTGTTCTCTACCCACCACGGTTGGCTTTCTACTTTTTGTAGCGTCACCGCATCCAGACCATTTGCTGTTTGCGCTTGGATCTCCGCTACTTTCGCTTGACGTTTTTTCGCAAACACGAGCTTTTCTAGTAGCCAAACTACGCCAGTTACCAAAGTCACGATAACTAGAATCAGTGAGAATGTATTCGCCATTAAATTCCCTTATCTAAAAATACGAAAGTGAAAGAGCCGAAACCCTTTCACTTATTTTACTATCTAACGTCTTATGACAGACAAGAGTACGAGATAGTTCAACTCTAGTCTTTACCAACGTGAAGAATTGCTAGGAACGCTTCTTGAGGCAGCTCTACGTTACCGATCTGCTTCATACGTTTCTTACCTTCTTTCTGTTTCTTCAGAAGTTTCTTCTTACGGCTCACGTCACCACCGTAACATTTCGCGATTACGTTCTTACGTAGCTGTTTCACTGTAGAACGCGCGATGATGTGGTTACCGATAGCCGCTTGGATCGCGATGTCGAACATCTGACGAGGAATGAACTCTTTCATTTTCTCAACAAGCTGACGACCACGAGTCTGAGACTGATCTTTGTGCGTAATCAGCGCTAGCGCATCCACTTTGTCGCCGTTCAGTAGTACGTCTACACGTACCATGTTCGATGCTTCAAAGCGTTGGAAGTTGTAATCCAGAGACGCGTAGCCACGTGATGTCGACTTCAGACGGTCGAAGAAGTCCAGTACTACTTCTGCCATTGGGATGTCGTAAGTGATCGCAACTTGGTTACCGTGGTAAACCATGTCCACCTGAACGCCACGCTTCTCAACACATAGTGTGATTACGTTACCTAGGTAGTCCGCTGGTACTAGGATGTTACAGCGCGCGATAGGCTCACGGATCTCTTCAATGTCGTTAACCGCTGGCAGTTTTGCAGGGCTATCAACGTACATTGTCTCACCGTTAGTTTGCTCTACTTCGTAAACTACCGTTGGTGCCGTTGTAATTAGGTCGAGGTCGTATTCACGCTCTAGACGCTCTTGGATGATTTCCATGTGCAGCATGCCTAGGAAACCACAACGGAAACCAAAGCCCAGTGCTGCTGAGTTTTCTGGCTCGTAGAATAGCGATGCATCGTTTAGGCTAAGTTTACCTAGTGCGTCACGGAAGTTTTCATAATCATCAGAAGATACTGGGAATAGACCCGCGTATACCTGAGGTTTTACTTTCTTAAAGCCTGGAAGTGGCTTCTCGCTGCCGTTTTTCGCCAGTGTCAACGTATCACCTACTGGTGCGCCTAGGATGTCTTTGATACCACAAACTACCCAGCCTACTTCGCCAGTACGCAGAACATCAGTGTCCACTTGCTTAGGCGTGAAGATACCTAGACGGTCCACACCCCAAGTTTGACCTGTGCTCATTACTTTGATCTTGTCGTTTTTCTTCAGTGAGCCGTTTTTAATACGAACCAAAGAAACAACGCCAAGGTAGTTATCGAACCATGAGTCGATGATCAGCGCTTGAAGTGGCGCATCTGGATCACCTTCTGGTGCTGGAATTGCTGATACGATGTTTTCTAGAACATCATCTACACCGATACCTGTCTTTGCAGAACAGCGGGTAGCTTCCATTGCATCAATACCAACGATTTCTTCAATTTCTTCCGCTACACGCTCAGGATCAGCAGCTGGTAGGTCAATCTTGTTTAGGATTGGCACAACCTCAAGATCCATTTCGATCGCGGTGTAACAGTTAGCTAGCGTTTGAGCCTCTACACCCTGACCTGCGTCAACCACCAGTAGCGCACCTTCACAAGCGGCTAGAGAACGTGATACTTCGTACGCAAAGTCAACGTGTCCCGGAGTATCGATGAAGTTCAACTGGTACGTTTCGCCGTCTTTAGCGGTGTAGTTCAGCGTCACACTCTGAGATTTGATGGTGATACCGCGCTCACGTTCAAGATCCATTGAATCCAGAACCTGTGCGGCCATTTCACGATCGCTTAATCCACCACAAACTTGGATTAGACGGTCAGATAGGGTCGACTTACCATGGTCGATGTGGGCGATAATCGAAAAGTTACGAATGTGCTTCATAGATTTAGGGTGACTAACTCTTTACAAATAGGGACAGTAAGAAAGCCGTCAGTTGACGGCATTTCAATCAAGTTGGCAGATTCTACCCAATTTCGTTAACGGGCGCACCTTATTTAAAGTCTAGAACTTATTGAATAGGTTCACCGAGAACTCGAATAAGGGTGACTTGGCGCTTTGACTCATCTTCAAGCGGGCGTGACACACGTTTTGCGAGCCACATACCACCAGCCGCAAACAACACCGAGGATAGGATAGTAATACCCTCACCACCAGCCGTTAAAGGTGCAAGCAGGAAGTTGCCAATCACGGCACCGAGAATCAAACCAAACAGAGGAAGAAGGTAGACCGCCATAGCAGACTTGATCAGGCTTGATTCAGGAAAACCGATTTCCACGACTTGACCAACTTTGACGGATTTTGGAGTACGCAAATGCCACGACAGCGTTTTGTTACCAATCGCTTTAGTAACCACGCCTGTGCCGCAACTTTTTTGCGATGAACAGCTGCTGCAACTGGTTTGTTGCTCACAGCTGAGATCGACATCGTATTGCTGACCGTGACGGTGAACACCCGTCACGGTAGCCAATGCAGTCATCATTGCACTTCACTCTTTGTTACATTAAAAGTGACCGATTGTGCGATACGCTGAGCCGTTGCCGGTGGAATATCACCAACGACGGAAATTTCGTGATTGCCGCTTATAAAGCTATGCAATGTGCGACGACCTTGACGAACCAGCTGGCCTTTCAACGAGTGCTCGTCTTTGTTCGCTACGTACACAGAGAAACTAAATAGTCCATCAGAGTACAGTTGGCTTTCTACCATTTGGTCGGTCACTGCCATACGGTAGCGATTCAGTTCATTTGGATGGAAACCTTCAGGCGTCCACCCTACATTCCAGTTACTCGTTCCAATATCACCTTTTGGCATTGTCAGAACCGCCGGCAACTGAACTTCTTCTAAGCCACTCATCAACTCAGCAATTTTAGGGTTTACTGAGTAAGAGATAGTACGGTACTGCTCAAGCATTTCACCATCGCGGTCAACTAGGTCAGCACGCAGTGGCAAATGGCTCTTCTCATCAATCCACAACACATATGAATAACGCAAGCCATCTTTTGGCACAATGCGCAGTACTTGTGTTGGTACGCCAGCTTCACGCGCACGCCCCACTTTTACGTAGTCGTAGTACAAGTTTAGCTCGTCAATATTGGCATTCAGCATTGGCATGATGGGAGCGACCATTTTACCCGATTCAATGGTAAACGGTTCTGCGCCAGTTTCGATGTAGCTTACTTCAGTGCCGCGACGGATCACTTCACGTACGGGACCACTTAAGTACACAAGGTGTGCGTACTGGTCTTTGTCGTGAGTCGCATGACGATACAGCAAAGGTTCAATGCTGTTCTTTTTGATAAGGATATAAGAGAGCTCGTAGCTTAAATTCTTGCTCGCCTCGCTCATTTGATGCAATAAAGCCTCCGCTGGCTTATCACCAGCAAAGGCTTGCGAAGACATCAGACTGAACAGAGCGCAAGCGCTGATCAGAAATTTTTTCATTCAATATCCGGAGTCAGATGTGCATCTTGCTGAGACGCATCACTGTTAATTCTTAGCTGCAATTCGTAGTCACGAAGCATAGCATGCACGCGTTTGCGTTGCTCTTGCATATTTGCTTCACCAACTGAACGCTCTACGGATTCACGCGTCAAGCTTACTGGTTCAGCACTGCCCGCGAATGGCACAGTCTGAAGTACAGGAAGTTGGTCTGCTTGCGGCGACATTGGGTCGCTACCACCATACTGCTGTACGCCTAGTATCACAACAAGTGATACACACGCAGCAACGGCTACTTGACCAAATTGAGTCAACCATGCAGGCAACTGGCGTTTCGCTTTTTGTGGCTCTGGTTGCGACTCTTTTGGCGCGTCGTTAATTGAAATTACGTTAGCACTGCGCGAATCGATAGCACGATGCACAGGCTCGTCTTCTAACGCTAACGCTACGCTTTCAGCAATATTCCACTCAGGCTTTGCTGGCGCTTCGCCTCGCATCACATCACCAATTAGGTGATAGTTCTGCCAAGCATCACGGCTCTCTTGGTCTTGCTCTAATTCTTGAATTAAAGCCTTATCGACCAATTCTCCATCCATGAGAGCTGAAAGTTTTTCTTTGTCAGCCATTATTTTCACCATAGTTATCACTTGTACTAGCGCTGCAAAAGAGGTTTGATTTTCTTTTCCACCGCCTCACGAGCACGGAAGATACGCGATCGTACCGTTCCCACCGGGCAATCCATTACTTCAGCAATTTCCTCGTAGCTTAAGCCATCAAGCTCACGCAGAGTCATTGCGGTTTTTAAATCTTCAGGTAAGGCTTCGATTGCACTGAACACTACCCGTTGCAATTCTTTGGACAACGTTAAGTTCTCAGGGTTCGAAATTTCTTTAAGTGCATTACCTGTTTCGTAAAATTCAGCTTCTTCAGCATCCACGTCTGTTGCTGGCGGTCTACGACCTTGGGCAACGATGTGATTTTTCGCAGTATTCACAGCAATGCGATACAGCCACGTGTAAAACGCACTTTCCCCACGAAAACTAGGGATAGCTCGGTAAGCCTTGATAAACGCTTCTTGTGCTACATCTGGAACATCGCCAGGATTACTTACGTATCTGGAGATAAGGTTACATACCTTGTTCTGGTACTTTGTTACCAGCAGGTTGAATGCTTGCTTATCGCCATTCTGAACTCGCTCAATCAATACTTGATCGGTCAGCTGCTCGTTCATTCGAGCGGATACTCCTATTTGTTATGCCCCTACTCTTCTCAGATATGGGTACTAATTATGCAAAACGTAGTATTGACACCACTGCTTACTTGAGCACTATTGTGACTCCGACGTGAATGAGAAAGTTCCATGGTTTCTCAAATTTTTTGTCATTGTTTTTTCACAGTGTGATGTCATTAGCCAAATCCCGCTCCTCGTCCGACTTAAGTCTCGTTTTGACAAGCGAGCATACTGATGGGGAAATGGGTATAATGGATGATCTCTGTCCCAGATTGTGCTGGGTAGAGCATAGAAAAGCAATGGCATTGACAAACTATTACTTTTCATTTGCATGGCTAATGGCTATCAGAACATCGCGTTGCAAGCAAAACTCAGGAAGCATCCTCATGCCCAAAGCATGGAAAAACAAGAGTGGCTGAAGTCACCAAAGTAACGCCGATTTCGATACGTCTCCCAACTTAGCCCTTAGCGACGGATGTCGCGTTAATGGAATGCACATGGTGTGCAAAATATACACAAGGTAGCCTTGTTACCTTAGCTTGGGATTGTAAAAGTAATATGAACACAAATCGTGAACATGAATGTGATGTGTTAGTGGTAGGGAGTGGCGCCGCAGGCTTGTCGTTAGCTTTGCGTGTCTCAAACCACTGTAAGGTGATGGTTCTAAGTAAAGGACCACGCAGCGAAGGCGCGACGTTTTACGCGCAAGGTGGTATCGCTGCTGTATTTGATGAGTCGGACACCATTGAGTCTCACGTTGAAGATACGCAAATTGCCGGGGATGGTATCTGTGATGAAGAGACCGTTAAATTCATCGCGGAAAACTCAAAAGAGTGCGTGCAATGGTTGATTGATGGCGGTGTACCATTTGATCGTGAAGACGATGATTCTGACGATGAACCACGCTATCACTTAACTCGCGAAGGCGGTCATAGCCGTCGCCGTATATTGCACGCTGCCGATGCAACTGGCATGGCAATGCAAACCTCTCTACAAGACAACGCACACAGCCACCCAAACATTCATGTTCTTGAACGTCATAATGCTCTGGATTTGATCACCGAAGATAAAATCGGCGGCGACAAAAACAAGATCATTGGTGCTTATATTTGGAACCGCAACGAAGAGCAGGTAGAAACTGTTCGCGCTAAATTTGTTGTACTGGCAACGGGCGGCGCTTCCAAAGTTTACCAATACACGTCTAATCCAGACGTATCATCCGGCGATGGTATTGCAATTGCCTGGCGCGCAGGTTGTCGTGTTGCGAATATGGAATTCAACCAATTCCACCCGACCTGTCTGTTCCACCCAGAAGCGCGCAACTTCTTACTGACAGAAGCATTGCGTGGAGAAGGCGCGTATTTACGTCGTCCTGATGGCTCACGTTTTATGCCGGATTTCGACGAGCGTAAAGAGCTTGCTCCACGTGACGTCGTGGCTCGCGCGATCGACTTCGAAATGAAGCGCTTAGGTGCTGACTGCATGTACCTCGACATCAGCCATAAGCCAGCGGATTTCATTACTAAGCATTTCCCAACCATCTACTCTCGTTTGATGGATTTGGGTATCGACATGACTAAAGAACCGATCCCAATTGTACCAGCAGCGCACTACACGTGCGGTGGCGTCATGGTCGATCAAAACGGTCATACCGACCTGAAGAACCTCTACGCGATTGGTGAAGTGAGCTACACCGGCTTGCACGGTGCGAACCGTATGGCATCGAACTCACTACTTGAGTGTGTGGTTTACGCATGGTCGGCAGCCAAAGACATTCTTAAACATCACAACGAAGTAGAACTAGCACCGCAGGTTCCCTGTTGGGATGAAAGCCAAGTGACCAACAGCGATGAAGAAGTGATCATTCAACATAACTGGCATGAGCTGCGCCTGTTTATGTGGGATTACATGGGCATCGTTCGTACTGATAAGCGCCTTGAACGTGCACTGCGTCGTATCCAGATGCTGCAACAAGAAACGCACGAGTACTACAGCCACTTCCGCGTATCGAACAACTTGCTAGAGCTACGTAACCTGCTGCAAGTCGCTGAGCTGATGGTGCGTTGCGCGATGCAGCGTAAAGAAAGTCGTGGTCTGCACTACACCTTGGATTATCCAAACCAGCTAGAAAATAGTGGTCCAACAATTCTTACACCAAACAAATAGCTCTGGCACTAAACAGTAACCGTCAGATACAAGATCAAATGGGGGCTTCGGCTCCCATTTTCCATTGACGTAATATCAAACACAGTTGGCGATAAGCCACATCCTCACAACTGTCTCGCCAAATTGTCGCACTTTCCCCCGACGTTAATTCAAACGTCACTTTGAACGCCGTAGCCGAAACATCAACGCTAGATAATGTCGAGGTTTGCTTGTCATTACGTACCGTGCCATCACGATGTAAATACCAGCGACCATAAGCAGAAGGCACGACAAAGCCGCCTTGCATTTGGCTGCGGAGAATCAGTAATAACAGATAAGTTGATAAGACGAGTGGGATGTCAGAACAGATAAGCGCCCAAACGCAACCTAGGAGAAGAAGTTGGTTGGCAATTTGGGCGTATAGAGACGTGTTAACCTTGAGATTAACGAACCTTGCTGAGGTTGTGCGCGACAATTTTATCAACCATCGATGCATGACCTAGGTTTTCGCTGCGACCGTGTCCCATTACCCAGGTAAACAGATCTGGATCATCACATTCTAATAGTGAGACAAAATCACGCTGCTCTTGCTCATTCAGTGCATCAAAGCACTCTTCAAAAAACGGCATAATCACCACGTCAAGCTCAAGCATGCCACGACGACAAGCCCATTTAATACGCGCCTTTTCTTCCGCAGTGTACATTCAGTATTCCTTCATAGATGTCTTGTTCTTAGTGCGGAGTGTAACAAGGGATGTGCAACGTCACTAGTGTGCGGGTCACAATATGTAGCCAAGTCGCTGCAAATCCTGAACGCATTTAATAAACAAACGTTCAGCTGCGCTAAACACCTCAAAATCGCGTGGATATATTGAGTGCTGACAAATACCGATTCTGCATTTAACATAGCTGAAAAATATCTTCAAAAGGCATTGTAATCATGGAATGGCAAACTCGCTTTTCACCACTGAACCTATCGACACAAGACGCACTACCTGAGCTGTCTATCTCGCTATTGGATAACCTAGGCATGATCACCATGGTCGGGGATGACAAAAAGTCATACCTACACGGTCAAGTTACTTGTGATGTGGTTTCTCTTGAGAAAGACCAATCAATGTTGGGTGCCCATTGTGATGCGAAAGGTAAAGTGTGGAGCGTCTTCCGCCTATTCCACCATAACGATGGCTACGCAATGGTTCAGCCGAAATCAGCGATTGAAGTGGAACTGAAAGAAATCAAAAAGTACGCGGTGTTCTCTAAAGTGACCATCGAAGAGTCTAGCGACGTTGTGCTAGGTGTCGCTGGTGAGAATGCCGATGCGTTCATCTCAACATTAAATGCTGATTCTGGCGAAGTGCGTACTGTTGAAGGTGGCACTGCAGTCAAAGTGGCTTCAAACCGCTGGTTACTTGCGCTTACAGCTGAAGCAGCACAATCGTTATTAGAAGACAGCCAAGCAACGCTGACTACTCATGAGCTTTGGACTCGTTTCGATATTGAAGCAGCACTACCATACGTGGCAGCAGACGCGCAAAACGAGCACATTCCACAAGCACTAAACGTCCAAGCACTCGGCGGCATCAGCTTTACGAAAGGTTGCTACACAGGTCAAGAAACCGTAGCACGCGCGAAATACCGCGGCACCAACAAACGTGCAATGTACATTGTTAAAGGTGCAACCGCTGAAGCCTTAGGTGAAGGTGCGATTGAACTGGAGCGTAGCGTTGGTGAAAACTGGCGTTCAGTAGGCACATTGCTCACGCATTACCAATTCAGCGACAACCAAGCGATAGGACTCATTGTATTGCCAAACAACCTGGACGATGACACTCGTCTGCGCTTGGTTGCTCAACCAGAGTGTGAATGGGAAATCGCAGCACTGCCGTACAGCCTTGACGATGAGTAATAGCATTCATACTCCTTTGATGCAGTTTTTGGCGGACCAGAACATCGAGTTCCGTCTTCTTCCTCATCAAAGACCAGCAACAACTATTGAGGATGCCGCGCAACAACGCGGCATTCGCCCTTCTCAAATGGTCAAAGCGATTCTTTTGCGCGATATGGGGAACCAATATGCGCTTGCCTGTGCTCCAGGTGATCGTAGCGTTGATCCAAAGAAGGTACGCGCACTACTGCAATGCCGTCGCATGACCTGTGTTGATCAAGCGGACGTAGAAGCGATTACCGGATACAAGATTGGTACTGTCACGCCACTACTTTTAAAACGCTACATGCCGATCGTATTTGACCCAAGTTTGCTTGAAGAAAAAGAAATCACCATTAGCAGCGGAGATCGTATGGCTGGCTTAGCGCTATCCATCGATGATCTCATCCAATTATGCCAACCGACCATGGCTGATATCTGCCGCTAACATGTAATCAAGCGCAGGATTCTCACTCCTGCGTGATCTCACTCATATCTCGCCGATTACATCAAAGAATTTTTAATCATTTTAAAAACATAAATAGTCACACATAAAAAACTCGTATATGCTGAATTTGTTGGTTAAGTTTTCAACAACGACTTAATCAACATAAAGTGAATCAGCTGACTTGTATGACAGCGTTCATTAAGTCAGTCGTCCACTTTTGTGTAATGCATCTGTGACTATTCGCCCGCCGAAGCGGGCTTTTTTTTGCGTGGAACTTTTTCCTTTTTACTTCCTCTAACTCAATGAAAGCAATGCATTTGAGGTTTCAACCTCATCAAAACGAACAAAATGCAATCAATTGAGTAAAAACATTTCGCAAACAATTATTTTCCTTCTATTCTTAATTCTGTAACAAAGCTGTTGCTTAATGCACCAAATAAGAACAGGAGGACTCAAGGACAGGTTCCTTCGACAATGATTTTTTGAGGTAATCCTCACGCTATTTGAGATATGACTCTGTCAATTTGTCTAAGGCAGCACAAATCTCTAAAGCAAAGGAGCTCAACTGCACTTAATACTATTGCTGTCACAATAATTTTTACGTGAGAAACGTAGAATGACTGGGCTAGGTAAGAGATAAGGAAGAGTAAATATGAGACTGTTTAAGCGCTATACACCAGGTATGATTGCTAAACACATAAGTCGTCTTTTTAAGGGAAGAATCTATATTTACGGAGTCGGTAAGTTCGAGTTTGATAACGGAAAATTGATACTGCCAGAGAAAGCTGAGAAGCGTCACTTTCAGGCAGTAAAAGAGATTAACCAAGAGATTATGAAGCTCAGATGCGCATACGCTTAGCTTAAAACATCGATGTAATAAGAAAGGCTGGATTAACCAGCCTTTTTTGTGTCTTTTATTCGCCAAGCGAGAGAGGCGTTTATTGACGCGCCAGTTCCGGCAAGTTGCCTTTCAAACCTAATGCACGTTTCATGATTTCGTCTTTTGCCCCCGGCAACTGTCCTGCTAGGCTCAAACCAATACCACGGACCAGCTTCTTGGCAGGATTCTCCCCAGAGAACAGATCACGGAAGCCTTGCATTGCTGCGATCATCTTCGCCGCTTCAGCTTTACGCCAACGCTCGTAACCACGTAGGTTACGTTTGGTGCCAATGTCCTGCCCTTGTTTCCACAGCGCCAACACTTCTTGCGCTAAGCTCGCGGCATCTAGTAAGCCAAGGTTGACACCCTGCCCCGCCAGCGGATGAATGGTATGGGCAGCATCGCCAACTAACGCCACGCGTTCGACTACAAAGTCTCGCGCATAACGCATCTTAAGTGGGAATGCAGCACGTTCACCAACCACTTCACACAAACCTAAGCGCACATCAAATTCGCTAGTCAGTGATTTATTGAACTCTTGCTCGTTCATCGCCAGCAGTTGCTCTGCACGATTTGGTTCGGTAGACCAAACAATCGAACACATGTGTGGATCAGACATTGGCAGGAAAGCCAATGGACCTTGAGGTGTAAAGATCTGACGAGCAACGCTATTGTGTGGGTCTGCGGTTTTCACGTTCGCAACAAGGGCACTATGACCGTAATCCCAATGCGTTAGTGGGATATCCATTTGGTTACGCAGCCAAGAATTTGCACCATCCGCACCAACAACCAACTTCGCTGTCATAGCTTGACCATTATCGAGCGTTAGCCAGCTTTCTTGCTCACCCACGGCAAGTGTTGCACAACGAGCAGGCATAAACAGCGTCACGTTATCGAGCTTTTGTACTTGCTCTAACAGCGCTAATTGAATCACACGGTTTTCAACGATATGACCGAGATCAGGCTGAGCCATGCTCTGTGCATCAAATGCGATATTAGCGAAGCTGTCTTGCTCCCATACTTCCATCGCATAGTATGGTGAGGCACGACGCTGCTCGACACCTTGCCACGCACCAAGGTTGCGAAGGATGGTTTCACTTGAACGACTTAACGCCGATACGCGAACATCTGGTAGTTCGTTGAGTGTGTCGTTTGGTACTGCACCTTCAATAACGGCCACACGCAGGTCACTGTCCTTAAAAGCGGCAGCTAATGCTAAACCGACCATTCCACCGCCGATGATGGCGATATCTACACTTTGCATCATTGCTATTTGTTACCTAATTCGTTGCCGTTTATCGTTTCACTAAACCAAGTGTATGGCGTAGCAGCGGCTGCTTAAAAGTAGAAAGGTTATCCATCGTTGCGAGGGCAAGATTACGCCCAATTCGCATCGCCGGTAAATCATTTGAGAAAATATGCACGAGAGAGCTGGTTAGCCAAATCGTTTCGCTGCGATCGTCTTCACGGCGTTGGCTAAATCGCATCAGGCCTTGATAACGACCCACGTCTTCAGCTTGCTTAACAACCTCTTCCGCTAAAGATGCCACATCACGAATACCAAGATTGAAGCCTTGCCCTGCAATCGGGTGAAGCGTCTGTGCGGCATTGCCAACAATAGCAAAACGGTGTGAAATGTTTTGCTTACGATGACGAAGAAGAAGCGGATAGCTCGCGCGTTGTCCAACTTTCTGCATCGCACCTAGTCGCCAGCCAAAATCGTTCTGCAAGCGCTCAAGAAACTCTGCATCGGACAAGTTCACCACTGTTTGCGCTTCTTCAGGACGAAGGCACCATACTAACGACATACGGTTGTCACTCATCGGCAGCAGTGCGACTGGACCATTTTCAGTAAAACGTTCAAAAGCACGACCTTGATGAGGCTCTTGCGTCACAATGTTCGCAATCACTGCCACTTGGTCGAAATCATGTTCAGACAACTCTGGGCCGATTTGCTGACAACATTGCGATACTGCCCCATCGGCAGCCACCAGCAATTTAGCTTCAAGCTTTTCACCGCTGCTCAGTTCAATGTGTGCTTTGTCTTGCTCACGCTCGATGTTCGCAACCGAATCAGGGCAAAACAGGGTGATCGCCTCACTCTTATCCAAAAGCTCTTGGTAGACACGGCCAACATCGGCAAGTTCCACTACGTAACCAAGCGCTTCAACGCCAACTTCATGCTTGGTAATTTCGGTCATGCCTGCATGAGAGCGGTCAGAAACATGAATATGTTCAATTGGGGTAGCACAAGGCTCGATGGCAGACCACAACTGTAAGTGACGCAGGATGTTGACCGTGCCGTAGGACAGAGCAATCGAGCGAGAGTCAAACCCAGGATGTTGATCCGATTGGGCTTTAAAAGGCTCGACAACCGCAATTTGCAGTGCGCCTTTGGATAAACGGTCGATTGCCAACGCCAGTGTGGCCCCTGCCATGGCACCACCAGCAATTACAACATCATATTGCCTCATGCTAACCTCTAGAAGCTATTCGATAATGGAGAACGAGTGATTAATGAATCGTTGGTTTGTTTTCGTTGCTTTCAGGACGAGCACCAAACTCTGCATGAATAGTTAATACGCAGGCTTTTACGTGTTCGATTACTTGCTCTAGCAATAGTGCTTGCTCGCCTAGGTCATCATCTTCATCAATGCCCAGCTTGGCGATTTCTTCTAGATCAGTTAATGCTTCTTTCGCATCGTCTGAGGCTTTATCAATTGCAATCCCCGCTAACCCCATACCAGAAATAAAGTGGTTCACAAAGTCAGACACGCCATCAGCTAGAGCAAACAAACCTTCTTCACCCGCTTCATCAGGAAGCAGCAGCGACAATTCCATAGAAGTGCCAGTTAGCTCGTTTACCGTTACTTGGAACACACTTTGTGCCAACCCTAATGCACTTGATGGCCAGCCCATGCCTTCGTTGGTGTAATCAAACAGAATCGGTTGCCAGGTTTGGTCGTTAATCGCCAATCCACCACTTAGCATGCCAACAAGTAGACCGTGCAACTCTGCTGGTGTCACAGCAAGACTTGCGGATTTCAGTTCGGCAGCAATAGATTGGTATTCAGGAAGGGTGATTTCACTCATAATCTTGGCTCATTCTTGCGTAATAATGTATCGACATATCCTACCATCAAGCCTAGTCGGCTGAAACGGCTATCAAATTCAATTTTGGACAGCATTTAGACAATTTGCCCAATTCCTGTGTGATCACTTCACCATTTTTCTTTCTGTGATGGGAAATGCTTGAATCTTAATAGCGCTTTTCCTATAGTTTCCTCCTCGGTAGTTGTATAACGCAACGCCTTAGATAGCGCGAATATAGAGTTTATTCATCATGAGCAATCAAGCGATCGACGTTGAAATCCTTGGCAAAATGACACGAGTCAATTGTCCAGCAGGGCAAGAAGAGTCACTAATTACAGCGGCTAAAGATCTTGATCGTCGATTGAAAGAGATGAGCGAGCGTACTAAGGTAACCAATGAAATTCAGCTACTGACTTTTGCTGCGTTGAACATTTGTTATGAATTGCACACCAAGTCATACGAATCTAACGGTCAGCAACAAGAAATGACTGAGCGAATGGAAAAGCTCACCGCGTCTTTAGAAAGCGCGCTTAGTAAAGTTACGCAAGGACAGCAGTAGATACCAAATTTACCCTGGGGTGTGCGTCAGTTGGATTTAAGTCCCTGAGCCGATAAGCAATACCTAAGGGTTAGTACTTGATAGCTATTGAGCAAGCTTGGCATGCACCGAGAAGCCTACGGTTATCATTGCTGATCCGCCTTGAACCAGCTGGTTCAAGGGCCACAATCCTCAACGGCACCCTGGGGTATCCTCTCTATGTCAGACCTATCTCGACAAGAATTCCGTAAACTTATCCGTGAAAAACGCAATGCGCTGTGTAGTGACACTCAGTTTCAAGCAGGGCTCGATCTGATTCACCAATTTTCACAATTACCGGAAATCAAAACCGCACAACACATTGCCATCTACCTCTCCGCCGATGGCGAGTTAGACACCAAACCTCTAATAGAGTCACTATGGCAGCAAGGTAAGTCGATTTACCTGCCCGTCATCCACCCTTTCTCGAAAGGTCAGTTACTCTTTTTGCAGTATCTCAATGATGATCAGTTGGTGTACAACAAATACGGAATCTTAGAACCTGCGCTGGATATTCGTCACCTCAAACCAGTGCGTGACCTTGATGTTATCTGTACGCCGCTAGTAGGATTCGACAGCGTTGGCCATCGCCTTGGTATGGGCGGAGGCTACTACGACCGGACACTCTCACGCTGGTTTAGTACTGGCGAAGGCGCCAAACCTATCGGTATTGCCCACGATTGTCAGCACGTTGAACGCCTACCTGTTGAAAATTGGGATATTCCATTGCCTAAGATCGTGACTCCAAGCCAAATCTGGCAATGGGAAAAGTAACACTTACCCGCTATAATCACGCCGCAAACGTTAACGAACATCTATTCAGGAGATTGGCATGACTCAAGATGAAATGAAGAAAGCGGCTGGTTGGGCAGCACTTAAGTATGTTGAGAAAGGCAGCATTGTCGGTGTTGGTACTGGCTCTACCGTGAATCACTTCATCGATGCCCTAGGCAGTATCAAAGATGATATCAAGGGTGCAGTGTCTAGCTCTGTAGCTTCAACTGAGCGTCTAAAAGAGCTTGGTATTGAGGTTTATGAGTGTAACGACGTAGCAATGCTAGATATCTACGTTGATGGTGCAGATGAAATCAACGCAGCACGTGAAATGATCAAAGGCGGCGGTGCTGCACTGACTCGTGAAAAGATCGTTGCGGCTATTTCAGAAAAATTCGTATGTATCGTTGACGGCACAAAAGCAGTTGACGTACTTGGCCAGTTCCCACTTCCTGTAGAAGTTATCCCAATGGCGCGTTCTTACGTGGCTCGTGAATTGGTTAAACTGGGCGGTGACCCTGCATACCGTGAAGGCGTAACAACGGACAACGGTAACGTAATCCTAGACGTACACAACATGCAAATCACTAACCCCAAAGAGCTTGAAGACAAGATCAACGGCATTGCAGGTGTGGTAACTGTGGGTCTATTCGCTCACCGTGGTGCTGACGTGGTTATCACTGGCACACCAGAAGGTGCGAAAATAGAAGAATAAATCATTAGATGATTTAAATTTTCTGTTATTTCATTACAGACGGCGCCCTAGGGCGCCGTTTTTTCTTCCTTTTTCTAAGAAAAGCATGCCTTATTCCGTAATTTTCTTACCCAAAGCAAAAATTTTTTGTTACTTTATTGAGCAGAAGACGCACAGGGAAACGTTTGTCTTCCGACAAAACTGTTAATTATCCCCTTTTTAATGGTTTTGCTTTATGTGCGCCACATTAGCCCACCTTTCCATTTTAAGGACGAGAAAAATGGCCAAAGTTTCACTGGAAAAAGAAAAGATTAAGATCCTCTTGCTCGAGGGACTTCACCCTTCTTCAGTTGAAGTTCTTCAAGCAGCTGGCTACAGCAACATTGAATATCACAAAGGTTCCCTTCCAGAAGAAGAGCTGATTGAAGCAGTAAAAGACGTACACTTCATCGGAATCCGCTCCCGAACGAACCTATCAGAAGAAGTGATCAATGCGGCAAACAAGCTGGTCGCGATTGGCTGTTTTTGTATCGGTACCAACCAAGTAGACCTAGACGCAGCAGCGCGACGCGGTGTCCCTGTATTTAATGCACCATTCTCAAACACGCGCAGTGTTGCCGAGTTGGTGTTAGGCCAAGTTCTACTGCTTCTTCGTGGTATCCCTGAGAAAAACGCACTCGCACACCGTGGTATTTGGAAGAAGAGCGCAGACAGCTCTTACGAAGCACGTGGTAAGCGTCTGGGTATCATCGGTTACGGCCACATCGGTACTCAGCTGGGTATCATCGCAGAAAACTTAGGCATGCGCGTTTACTACTACGACATTGAAAACAAACTGTCGCTAGGTAACGCAACGCAAGTGTTCACCATGAGCGAACTACTGAACAAGTGTGACGTCATTTCTCTGCACGTTCCTGAAACGCCAGAGACCAAGAACATGATGGGTGCAGAAGAGTTCGCTCGCATGAAGCCAGGCGCAATCTTTATCAACGCTGCGCGCGGTACTGTCGTAGACATCCCTGCTCTGTGCCACAGTCTAGAGTCTGGTCACATCTCAGGCGCTGCGGTTGACGTATTCCCAGTAGAACCAAAAACCAATGCTGATGCATTTGAGTCTCCACTGCAGAAGTTCGACAACGTCATCCTAACTCCACACGTCGGTGGTTCAACGCAAGAAGCGCAAGAAAACATTGGCGTTGAAGTTGCTGGTAAACTGGCGAAATACTCTGACAACGGTTCAACCCTATCAAGTGTGAACTTCCCAGAGGTATCACTGCCTGAGCATCGTGAATGTTCACGTTTGTTGCACATCCACAAAAACCGCCCTGGTATCCTGACGCAAATCAACACCATCTTTGCGGAAGACGGCATTAACATCGCAGGTCAGTACCTACAAACGGCAGCTGAGATCGGTTACGTAGTTATCGACGTAGAGACTTCTCGCGCAGAAGAAGCACTAGTGAAACTAAAAGGCATCGAAGGCACAATCCGTGCTCGTATCCTTCATTAATCGCTGATTACTAGACATAAAAAAGGCAGGGACTCCCCTGCCTTTTCTGTTTCTATTCGTCGTAATATTCTTATTACTATTTCAGCTTATAAACCACATCCACTTGGTCACGAATAACAAGCGTAGAGTCTTGGTAGCTATTCGAACTCTCTCTTGCATCCATAGCCATTGAACGTAAAAGCACTGGACGAGCGTGCATTTGGTTGTAGTTAATCTGCCAAACATCACCCAACTTTTTGTCAAAACCAGTCGCTAGAGATGCCGCCTTGCTTTGCGCATCTTTGATTGCTTCCATACGCGCTTTTTGCTGATACTCAGACTGGTTACTCACTTTAAGCTGAATATTATCGACTTGATTAATGCCAGCTTTTAACGCCATGTCCAAGTATTCATTCAAATTCGCTAAATCACTGACGGTTACATCAATGCTGCGTGACGCTCGGTAACCAACCAGTTCCGCTTTCCCAGATTTCGGGTAGTGGTACTGAGGCGCTAAGTACAAGTTTGAGCTGGTAATATTGTCTTTCGATAAACCAGCATCGGCTAGGCTCTTCAGAAACTCATCAACCGTATTATCGACCGATTGTTTCGCCTGCTCAGCTGTCATTGTCGTATCAACAACCTTTACAGAGAAGGTTGCCATATCTGGTGTTGCAACCACTTCACCGTAACCCGTGGTTGATACATGGGCAAAATTCGGCACATCATTCGCAAAAACAGAAATGCTGGTAAGGCTGAGTGCTGAGGCCAATAAACATGAAGACAGTTTCATTCGATAAATCCATCCGTTTTGAAAGATTGAAGTCACTCCACATGCCGGAGTTCAGGCGAGATACTCGACGAATGCCTTGGCGAATGAATTGGCGTCTAAACTCGAACAATAAGAGACACCAATGAACTGGAGTGTATATAGAATCATCATAGAAACTTCTGCCAATTATCCAAGCGCCCTACGCGACTTCTAACACAACTTTGACTGTGTTACTTCGCAGTGATTTCAGTTTAAAACGCGAGTCAGTTGGGAACTTATTGCGGAAGGTGCTGTTGCGCGTAGCCTACAATCGCTTGTGAAATCTCTTGAAGCACACCCGTTTCTAACTGCCAGTGATGCCAGTAAATTCGATACGACATCAAAAAGCCCGGCGTAATATCGATTAACTCGCCATTCTCTAATTCATCAGTGATCTGCAATCGAGGAATCAAACAATAAGCGACTCCCGCTAATGCCATTTTAAGAAAAGCTTCAGAACTACTGATGTTGTGATGAATCACGCTGTCTGGCCTAACGTTGAAGTGTTCAGTCAAAAACTTCTTATGTAAATCATCGTATTGGTCATAAGAGACTGCTGGCGCTTTAGCCAGTGTTTGATTATTCACGCCTTCTGTAAAATATCGCTGATAAAACTCAGGGTTGGCGACACAAACATAATCAATGCGACCAAGGTAATCCGCTCGACAGCCCGGGATGGCTTGAGATTCCAAACTGATTGCCCCAGCGACCTCACCACTTCTGAGTTTTTCAATTGAGCGCGACTCACCGTAGATGGTTAACTTAAGCTCTACTTGACGATGCTTCATTACGTCCTGCAGCGCAGGTAGCAGCCATGTAGCAAGACTATCTGCATTGGTTGCTAATGAAAGCTGTACAGGCCGTGTTGTGGTGTCGTTTTTGAGTTCTGGTAGGATTTCATGTTCAAGGAGCCTAACACGACGATAAAGCCCGAGCAGCTTCTTACCAATAGGCGTCGGCTTTGGGGGTTGCTCACGAATAAGAACCGGCTGAGCGAGATATTTCTCGAGTTGCTTGATACGCTGGGAAATAGCTGATTGCGAAACAAAAAGGTGCTCCGCTGCTCGGTCAAAACTGCCTTGGTGTACCACCGCATCCAAAGCCTCTATCCACTTATAATCCAATCCTCGCACGTGTTTTTCCTCCCTAATAAACGCCAAAGCCAAAGCCAAAGCCAAAGCCAAAGCCAAAAGATAAGCAAAGCTAATAATATATTAAAATCATTAATTATACTTATTTCAATAAAAGCTTTATCTTCCACTCCTCTGTTGTTCTATTGCTAAATTTTTGAGGTGTGTTGTGAGCTTTTGGGTGTTATTACAAGGATTCGGTTTAGGTGCGACGATGATCATTCCGATCGGTGCGCAGAATGCGTATGTCCTTAACCAAGGTATTAAGCGTCAACATCACCTGACGACCGCGACCATCTGTAGCATCCTAGATATGCTCTTCATTTCGCTCGGCATTTTCGGTGGCGGTGCAATTCTGTCGCAAAATGAAATCCTACTGACATCGGTAACATTAGGTGGCATTGCTTTCTTGAGCGTTTACGGCTTACTGTCATTAAAGAGTGCATTCAAACCCGCAGACGCTTCAGAGTCGAAAGGTGAAGTGGTTGCGCGCGGGCGCCGCACCGTGATTCTCGGTGCACTGGCGGTTACCGTTTTGAACCCGCACCTCTACTTGGATACTGTGGTGATCTTAGGTTCTATCGGTGGTCAGTTCGAAGGCAACGATCGTATCGCATTTGCAATGGGCACCATCATGGCGTCATTTGTATGGTTCTACACGTTGTCATTAGGCGCAGCGAAGTTGGGCCCGACACTCTCAAAACCGAAAGTGAAGAAAGGCATCGATATTGCGGTTGCCGCTATGATGTTTACTATCACTTTTGTACTTGCGAATGAGTTAGTCACCAAATACTGGTAAAGACAAATAGGAAAGAAACACGACATGGAGTCACTGGAAAAAATCTATCAACTCAATCGAGAGCGATTTAATGCGCTCTCCATCCCCTTTCGAGAGTGGCAACATGAAGCCATTCTCGACTTCGAAACCGACCTCAAAGTCGCCGCACAACTCGGTTGGACCGGCACGCATACTAAGAGTCTTTTTCTCAAGCTAAAAGGGCAAGGTTATGCCGTATACCTAACCGACAAGGACTCACGTTTAGACTCCAAGCAAATCAAAGCCATGACTGGTAAACGACCTTCAATTTGCAGCGACGATGAAATGGTTGAACAGCTAGGCTGTGTACCCGGTGCAGTTTGTCCTATTGGCTTACCTGAGCATGTCACTATTATCGTCGATACGGCACTCTACCAACACGATGAGCTGCTCTATACACCTGGTTTACCCGAGTTCACCTTTGGCTTCGCAGGTAGCGAACTTAAACGTCTGCTCCTTGCTGGCAGCAACACTCTGCTAGAACTTTAGAACATTGGGATATAAAAAAAGCGAGGCCATTGCCTCGCTTTTTCATGTTCTCAATCGAAGTGATTAAGCTTCTACTTTGTTCAAGTGAACGTCCATTTGTGGGAATGGAATTTCGATACCAGCTGCATCCAACGCTTCTTTGATTGCTAGAGTAGAATCGAAGTAAACGTCCCAGTAGTCAGCTGTTTTACACCATGGACGAACCACGAAGTTAACTGAAGAATCTGCTAGTGCTAACACACCAATCGTCATGTCTGGATCTTTCAGGATACGAGGGTCTTTTTCTAGCGTTTCACGAATCACTTGTTTAGTTTGCTTAAGATCCGCTTTGTAAGAAACACCAATCACTAGATCTACACGACGCGTCGCGTGGCGAGAGTAGTTAGTGATTGCGCCGCCAATAACTGACGAGTTAGGTACAACAACCATTTTGTTGTCTGGTGTTTTTAGTACTGTTTGGAAGATTTGAATTGCTTCAACGCTACCTGCCACACCGCCGATTTCTACATAGTCGCCAGACTTAAATGGACGGAATGCAACAATCAATACACCCGCAGCGAAGTTAGATAGTGAGCCTTGCAGAGCAAGACCAACAGCAAGACCTGCCGCACCGATTACCGCAACTACAGATGCAGTTTGAACACCTACACGACCTAGTGCCGCGATAAGTACGATAACAAATAGAAGGTAACGAACTAGACCGTTGACGAATTCAACAACCGCTTTGTCCATCTTTTTCTTTTCAAGCACTTTTGAAACGCTGTTTGCTACCGCTTTAACGATAATGTTACCGATAAATAGGATCAGCAGTGCAGAGATGATGTTTACACCGTACTGAATAAGAAGATCTGAGTTGTTATTTAGCCATGTTTCAGCTTTGCTCAAACCATCCGTTAAAGAGGTATCGATACCCATCGATTCACCTGCCATATTCGTATCCTCAAAATAAAGATATATAAATCTAATTGCCGTTAACTTATGAACCGTGTTTTTTATAGGTTCTTATTCACAACAACATCCCTATTGTTTTCCTGAACACTGTCAGATTTTTGGCACAATATCTCAAAACTGAAATTTTGCAAAGTCAGAGTTTCGCAAAGACCAACAAAACAAAGTGTTATCAGAGTTTTCTGATATCGGCATATTACAGAGTACGCAATGGATTTACATTTCGCCACATTTTTTACTTGGTTTTATGCCACTTGGTGCTGAAATGCGCTTGGTTTCGAAATTTGCGCCAAAAACAGAAGGGATATGAAGTGAGGTGATCATATAGCAGTTGACCGAGTTATCAATTGCCACAAGAGAGAGAATCCGAATTGTCTCATTGTCTAGACATAAAAAAACCCGCTCTAAGAGCGGGTTTTTAGAAACTCAGGTAAGACGAATTATAGTACGTCTACTGCGTTTAGGTCAGCAAATGCTTTCTCTAGACGAGCTACCATTGAAGCTTGACCAGCACGTAGCCATACGCGTGGATCGTAGTACTTCTTGTTTGGCGCGTCTTCGCCAGTTGGGTTACCGATTTGACCTTGTAGGTAATCACGGTTGTCAGCTTCGTACTGACGGATACCATCCCAAGTTGCCCACTGTGTATCAGTATCGATGTTCATTTTGATAACACCGTAACCGATAGACTCTTGGATTTCCGCTTCAGTAGAACCAGAACCACCGTGGAATACGAAGTTTAGAGCGTTTGGTGCAATACCGAACTTCTCTGCACAGTATGCTTGAGAGTCACGCAGGATAGTTGGAGTTAGAACAACGTTACCTGGCTTGTAAACGCCGTGTACGTTACCGAAAGATGCTGCGATAGTGAAGCGGTGTGAAACAGCGCTTAGTTTCTCGTATGCGTAAGCAACGTCTTCTGGAGAAGTGTAAAGCTCAGATGCGTCCATATCAGAGTTATCAACGCCGTCTTCTTCACCACCAGTACAACCAAGTTCGATCTCGATTGTCATGTTCATTTTAGCCATGCGCTCTAGGTACTTAGCACATGTTTCGATGTTCTCTTCTAGAGACTCTTCAGAAAGGTCTAGCATGTGAGAAGAGAATAGAGGCTTACCAGTTTGAGCGAAGAACTCTTCACCAGCGTCTAGTAGACCGTCGATCCATGGTAGAAGTTTCTTAGCAGCGTGGTCAGTGTGTAGGATTACTGGCACACCGTAAGCTTCAGCTACAGCGTGAACGTATTTAGCACCAGCTACAGCGCCAAGGATTTGAGCACCTTGACCTTCAAGTTTAACGCCTTTACCAGCGAAGAAAGCTGCGCCGCCGTTAGAGAACTGAACAACAACTGGAGCTTTAACTTTTGCAGCTGCTTCAAGTACTGCGTTTACAGAATCAGTACCAACAACGTTTACTGCTGGAAGTGCAAAGTTGTTCTCTTTTGCTACTTCAAATACTTTCTGAACGTCATCGCCAGAGATAACACCTGGTTTTACGAAGTCGAAGATCTTAGACATGGATGTAATCCTATTTATCTGTCGTTTTATAAACAAAACTTGTTAAATTGAAAATCTTGCAAACGTTTGCTCACAACTGAGGCTATTTTAGCAGAGTTCCACTCTCGTTGCAGCAAACAAGAAAGCGGGAGAGGACTCCCGCTTTACTAATATTACTTAGCGCGTGCTTCTAGCATTTCAACTGCTGGAAGTACTTTACCTTCTACGAACTCAAGGAAAGCGCCGCCGCCAGTAGAGATGTAAGATACGTCAGCTTTGATACCGAACTTGTCGATAGCTGCTAGCGTGTCACCACCACCTGCAACAGAGAAGCCTTCAGAAGCTGCGATAGCTTCAGAGATACCTTTAGTACCAGCTTCGAAGTTCTTGAATTCGAATACGCCTACTGGACCGTTCCAAAGGATAGTCTTAGCATTCTTAAGGATTTCTGCTAGCTCAGCAGTTGAATCTGGACCAAGGTCGAAGATCATGTCGTCGTCTTGTACTTCAGAAACGTGCTTGATTTCAGCTTCTGCATTCTCGTCGAATGCTTTCGCACATGCAACGTCAGTTGCTACTGGAATTGCACACTCGTCCATTAGCTTCTTAGCTGTTTCAACTAGGTCTGCTTCGTATAGAGACTTACCTACGTTGTGGCCAGCAGCTGCGATGAATGTGTTAGCAATACCACCGCCAACAACTAGTTGGTCAGCGATTTTAGATAGAGACTCAAGAACAGTTAGCTTAGTAGAAACTTTTGAACCACCTACGATAGCAACCATTGGACGAGCTGGCTTGTCCATTGCTTTGCCTAGTGCTTCTAGTTCGTTTGCTAGTAGAGGACCAGCACATGCTACGTCTGCGTGCATGCCTACACCGTGAGTAGATGCTTGTGCGCGGTGAGCTGTACCGAATGCGTCCATTACGAAGATGTCACATAGAGAAGCGTATTGCTTAGACAGTTCTTCTTCGTTTTTCTTCTCGCCTTTGTTGAAGCGAACGTTTTCTAGAACAACGAGTTCACCAGCGTTTAGTTCTAGACCGTTTAGGTAGTCTTTCGCTAGTTTAACTTCGCAATCTAGTGCGTCGTTTAGGTAGTTAACTACTGGTTGTAGAGAGAACTCTTCAGCGTATTCACCTTCAGTTGGGCGACCTAGGTGAGAAGTAACCATAACTTTAGCGCCTGCTTCTAGACAGTGCTTGATAGTTGGAAGAGATGCGATGATACGTGCATCTGAAGTTACTTTACCGTCTTTTACTGGCACGTTTAGGTCAGCACGGATAAATACACGTTTACCTGCAAGATCCAGGTCAGTCATCTTGATTACAGACATGATGTGTCCTCTCAAATATTAAATAATTAAAGTTTTTAAAAACTCGGCAATCCTGCCAAGCCCGTTAATTCTTCAAACTGGTTACTGATATGGAGATACGTCAGATTTATTTCAAGGCTTAAAATAAAAATTTTCTCCATCGCCTCTTCACCATTATTGCTCCACTTGTGAAGAAGCTTGCATTGCTAAGGCGGTATCCAGCATCCGGTTAGCAAAGCCCCATTCGTTATCGCACCAAACGAGCATTTTTACGAGTTGCCCGTTACTCACTCTTGTCTGAGTTCCATCCACAATTGCACTATGGGGATCGTGGTTAAAGTCGATGGAAACGAGCGGCGATTCAGTATAGTCAACAATGTCACGTAATGTACACTGAGATGCGTTAACAATGGTTTGATTTACGTCATTAACTTTCACATTTGTACTAATTGTGACACTTAAATCCATCGCAGTGACGTTAACTGTCGGAACTCGAACCGAAATCGCTTCAAATTTGTTAGAAAATTTCGGGAAGATTCTTTCAATACCTTTATGCAACTTGGTATCAACTGGAATGATGGATTGACTGGCCGCACGCGTACGACGTAAATCATTGTGGTAAGCGTCGATAACTTGCTGATCGTTCATTGAAGAGTGAATCGTGGTGATGGTGCCAGACTCAATGCCAAAGGCTTCATCTAAGACTTTGATGATAGGAACGATACAGTTGGTGGTGCATGAACCATTGGACACCACGCGGTGTTCATCTTTGAGAGTTTCGTGGTTCACACCGTAGATGATGGTGTTATCGAGATCGCTTGCGCCAGGGTGTGAAAACAGAACTTTATGGGCGCCAGCTTCAATATGAGCTTGGCCATCTGCTTGCGAGCCGAAGACACCTGTACAATCGAGTACAATGTCGACTTCTAAGTCACGCCATGGCAAGAGTTCAATTTCAGCAAGGTGAAGGATTCTAATGGGATCGTATTCGCTACTGTCGTGGTGAACATAGAGGTGCTCTTGATCGTGCGAGATTTTCTTTCCGAAGCGGCCATGACTGGTGTCATATTGAAGAAGATGTGCCATCGCTTCGGGTTGTGCGAGTTCATTGACCGCCACAACTTTTATCTGTTGATGCTTACCGCTCTCATATACTGCTCGCAGTACATTACGACCGATACGTCCAAATCCATTGATCGCAACTTTTAGCATTTATCCTTCGCCTCACCAAAAATTCGTGTCACAGATAGTACCTGATACGGAGGCTGAGCGCATTAAGTAAGTGATCTACCTCGCGGTAAACTATCTTTTCACTTCACAATACATTCACACCAGAAATATATTAATTTCTGACCTCGCATATTTCACTTGGCACTTTAGCTCCTTGTTTGACCACCAAAGGAAATGCGTATGTCAGGTTTTCCCGCAGCTCACTTTTGTAAGCGATGCAATAGAGAAACACCACACTCTGAAGTGCTAGTCCGTAAACCAAGCAGTTATGATACGGATAAATCGATTCTTGGAACGTTAAAGCTTTGGGCTCACACCCTGATAAATGGCGGTCACTATTACGATATGGATCGCTATGTCACCTGCAAGGAATGTGGACACAAAGAGAAAGACAATTGGGGAAAAGAATTTGAGTAGGCACAAAAAAACCGAGCATTAACGCTCGGTTTTTCTTTTATCTTCGTAAGCTTACGCTAGCAGTTCTTTTGCTGTGTTCACTACGTTTTCTACAGTGAAACCAAACATTTCGAACAATTGGTCAGCTGGCGCAGACTCACCGAATGTTGTCATACCGATGATGCGACCATCGAAGCCAACGTACTTGTACCAGAAGTCAGCAATGCCCGCTTCTACAGCGATACGTGCCGTTACGTCTGATGGCAGTACTGACTCACGGTAAGCTGCGTCTTGCTTGTCGAATGCATCTGTTGATGGCATTGAAACAACGCGTACTTTCTTACCTTCAGCCGTTAGTTGCTCAGCCGCTTTCACTGCTAGTTCAACTTCAGAACCTGTCGCGATTAGGATTAGCTCAGGCTTACCATCGCTGTCTTTCAGGATGTAAGCACCTTTCGCGATATCCGCTACTTGTTCAGCTGTACGTTCTTGTTGCGCTAGGTTTTGACGAGAGAAGATAAGCGCCGATGGGCCATCTTTACGTTCAATCGCTAGTTTCCACGCTACTGCAGACTCAACTTGGTCACATGGACGCCACGTGCTCATGTTTGGAGTCAGGCGTAGAGACGCCATTTGCTCAACTGGTTGGTGAGTTGGGCCATCTTCGCCAAGACCGATAGAATCGTGCGTGTAAACTTGGATGTTCTGAATCTTCATCAGAGCAGCCATACGCATCGCGTTACGAGCGTATTCCATGAACATTAGGAATGTTGCGCCGTAAGGAACGAAACCACCGTGTAGTGCGATACCGTTCATGATCGCAGTCATACCGAATTCACGTACACCGTAGTGGATGTAGTTACCAGAGAAGTCGTTCGCTTCTAGAGACTTAGAACCAGACCACATAGTTAGGTTAGAAGGCGCTAGGTCAGCAGAGCCGCCCATGAATTCTGGAAGCATTTGACCAAACGCTTCTAGCGCGTTTTGAGATGCTTTACGTGATGCAATGTTTGCTGGGTTAGCTTGAAGGTCAGCAATAATTTGGCTTGTTTTCTCTTCCCACTCAGCTGGAAGTTCGCCGTTTAGACGACGCTTAAGCTCTGCTGCTTCTGCTGGGTAAGCTGCTGCGTACGCTTCGAACTTCGCGTTCCAAGCCGCTTCTTTCTCAGTGCCTGCTGCTTTCGCATCCCACTCAGCGTATACGTCTGCAGGGATTTCAAATGCTGGGTGTTCCCAACCTAGGAATTCACGCGCTGCTGCGATTTCTTCCGCACCTAGTGGCGCACCGTGACAGTCGTGAGAACCAGCTTTGTTTGGAGAACCAAAACCGATGATAGTTTTAGTACAGATAAGTGTTGGACGAGGGTCTGCTTTCGCAGCGATGATTGCTGCGTTGATCGCTTCAGAATCGTGACCATCTACAGCAGGGATTACGTGCCAACCGTAAGATTCAAAACGCTTAGGCGTGTCGTCAGAGAACCAACCTTCAACGTGACCATCGATAGAGATGCCGTTGTCATCCCAGAATGCGATCAGTTTGCCAAGGCCTAGTGTACCAGCAAGAGAACATGCCTCGTGCGAGATACCTTCCATTAGACAGCCATCGCCCATGAACACGTAAGTAAAGTGATCAACGATGTCGTGGCCTTCTTTGTTGAACTGAGCCGCTAGTGCTTTCTCAGCCATTGCCATACCAACAGCGTTAGTGATGCCTTGACCCAGAGGACCCGTTGTTGTCTCGATACCAGGTGCGTAGCCGTACTCTGGGTGACCAGGAGTCTTAGAGTGAAGCTGACGGAAGTTCTTAAGATCGTCGATAGACAGCTCGTAACCGCTCAGGTGCAGTAGAGAGTAAATCAGCATAGAGCCGTGGCCGTTAGACAGTACGAAACGGTCGCGGTCAGCCCACTCTGGGTTAGCTGGGTTGTGGTTTAGGTGAGAACGCCAAAGAACTTCAGCGATATCAGCCATACCCATAGGTGCGCCTGGGTGGCCAGAGTTAGCTTGTTGAACACCATCCATGCTAAGAGCGCGGATTGCATTTGCGAGCTCTTTGTTTGAAAGAACGTTACGAGAAGACATGTCTGCTCCTGAGTGCATTAAGCGAATTGATAAAGGAATGTGGGCACGTTAACCAAGAGTACTGGGTATAAAAGTGCGGGCAACATTCTCTCAAAGCCAAAATCTGACTGCAAACGTTTTACTCACCATTTTTGAGGTTTTAACTCAATCTTTTCGCACTTAATGGACAATTTATTAAAAATTCACCCCATCAAAAGCAAACGATTGGGTAATAAGCTAGACGAATTCAAATAGAAAAAGAGCTTGTAATTCGACCGTGGGAAATTAAAATAGACGTCTAGATGTAGAAACACCTACAAACTGTATTGTATTTTTCGTGGCAAGCTTGCGTTAGTTAGCCATGAGTAAACCTTAAGATTGGAGCTATCATGGCTAAGCACCTGTTCACTTCTGAGTCGGTATCAGAAGGTCATCCAGATAAAATCGCAGACCAAATCTCTGACGCAGTTCTTGATGCAATTCTTGAGCAAGACCCAAAAGCACGTGTTGCTTGTGAGACTTACGTTAAAACCGGCATGGTTATGGTTGGTGGTGAAGTAACGACTTCAGCATGGGTTGATATCGAAGAAATCACTCGTGAAACTGTTCGTGAAATTGGTTACGTTCACTCTGATATGGGCTTTGATGCGAACTCGTGTGCGGTTCTAAACACCATCGGTAAGCAGTCTCCAGACATCAACCAAGGTGTTGATAAAGCAGACCCTAAAGAGCAAGGTGCGGGCGACCAAGGCATCATGTTTGGTTACGCAACGAACGAAACTGAAATCCTAATGCCAGCTCCAATTACTTACTCTCACCGTCTTGTTCAAAAACAAGCTGAAGTTCGTAAGAGCGGTAAACTAGATTTCCTTCGCCCAGATGCGAAATCTCAAGTAACGTTCCAATACGACCAAGGTAAGATTGTTGGTATCGATGCTGTTGTTCTTTCAACCCAGCACTGCGATTCAGTAACAACACCTGACCTACGTGAAGCAGTAATGGAAGAGATCATCAAGCCAGTATTGCCTTCAGAGTGGATCACTAAAGACACGAACTTCTTCATCAACCCAACCGGTCGTTTTGTTATCGGTGGCCCAATGGGTGACTGTGGTCTAACTGGTCGTAAAATCATCGTAGATACTTACGGCGGTGCAGCTCGTCACGGTGGCGGTGCATTCTCTGGTAAAGATCCATCGAAAGTAGACCGCTCAGCAGCTTACGCAGCACGTTACGTAGCGAAAAACATCGTAGCAGCTGGCATGGCTGACCGTTGTGAAATCCAACTTTCTTACGCAATCGGTGTTGCTGATCCAACGTCTATCATGGTTGAAACGTTCGGTACTGAGAAAGTATCACACGAAATCATCATTGAAGCGGTTCGTCAAAACTTCGACCTACGTCCATACGGCCTACAGGAAATGCTTAACCTGCTTCAACCTATCTACAAGCAGACAGCAGCATACGGTCACTTCGGTCGCGAAGAGTTCCCATGGGAAGCGACAGATAAAGCCGCTATCCTACGCGATTTCGCTGGCATCAAGTAATCGAGCCAAACAAGAATCGATAAAGCCCTCGCCTCTGGCGTAATGCCGATCGGTTTAG
>NZ_JAHGAD010000051.1:0-2925 GCF_030248375.1 Vibrio sp. B181a
TTCAGAAGCTTTTAGAGGTTCATCGAAAAAACCCTGTACCGGAGAATTTCGTTACTTTCGAACCTACGAACCCGAGCCTTATGATTGACTGGCTTTCTGTTAAGTTCCTTTTTTGGTCTGACGAATGCCTCAATGGAGGCAACGTTATATCCAAACTGCGCGTTAGGTATAATAAAATGGCATGTTTCGGAAATTGCGTATGTTTTAACTGCAGGGTGGTAGCTCGTCGCCCAACATGGCGGAGAGCTACATATGATAAACCTGAATCTATCGGGGAAAAAAGCACTGTTACTAAATGTCAACACTGTGGATCTTTGATGTACTTTCTGGGACCAACGATTAAAGTTCCGTCCAAAAAGAGAGTTAAGGAGTGGACAAAGCTGCATGATGAGGTTTTTGCTTTTCGACGGTATTTGATACATGACTCAAGTGTTAGGAAAGTCAGAGCAAAGCACTTATTGGAAAAGGAGATTCAAAAGATTCGGGCACGTGCGTCGACCAGAGGGCGAGACAAGTTAGTAAAAGAACTTCAAAATAGGTTGAATAAATATACCTAACAATCTGTTTAAGAGGGATTCGCAACGCGTGGCATTTTTACTATGCGTTGGTTTTAGTATTTAAGGTGGTATGCGGCGGCTTTTGTATAGCGTTGCTCACCCCTTAACAGTGCGTTAGGCTACTTAGCCCCAGTCATACACATAGAGGATGAAGTTGTGGATTTCTTTAAAGAATCAATCCCTCTAATTACAGTGATTATTGCAGTTGCTACTTTCTTTATTACCAATTTTAATGCAAGAAAGGCACAAGATAAGGCAAAAGAAGCATTGGAACTGGCAGAAAAAGCAAACAAATTGGCTTTTGAAGCTACCGAGATAACAAAGCGCAGACTTAGGTCTGAGCCGCTAGTTCATATAAATAGCGTTGAACAAAATATTGATCTCACCTCTTTGGAATCTTTAGGGGAGAATCTTTATCATATATTACAAATAAAAAATAAAGGGGAGATTGCATTTGAGAATTTGTCTATGGAGTTAATTGGTATCGCTCCTGAAACGTACCCAATTTCTAATCCAAATAATATTATTAAGCCTTTGCCTTCTGTAACTCATGATGTTGGTTTGACAGTTATGATCCATCCCCATAATCTTGCTAATATTGATCTAAGAAAGCCCTTTATTTCTTACTTGGATAAACTATCAAAGCAGTTGAAGTACGAAGATGAAATTTATCATACTGTCATTAATCTAATGCTTTTACCGACAGCTGTCGGTGATCCTCTTCCATCTGGTGTAAATAGAGCTGGTTGTGAAGATCGAGTATTAATAACCATAAAGTTTAAGCCAGTTGATTTTACAAAAGAGAAGATAGAAACTTATTTATCACACACGCAAGACCTTACGCATAGAGTTTATCCATATTCTTCATAGTGGCCTAACAAACTGTTTAAGAGGGATTCGCAACGCGTGGCATTTTCACTATGCGTTGATTTAAGTGTTTAAGGTGGTATGCGGCGGCTTTGGTATTGCGTTGCTCACCCCTTAACAGGGCGTTAAATGCACGTGCGTTCTAATAGGATTTACGGATGAATCGAAATATAGAATTTAGAACTAATTTATGGCAATTGAAAATGGTGTTGTCCATGGTGGCAAGCTATTTGGTTTTCACACTTATTTTCAATTGGTTATACGAAACTGAATTTCAATTATGGCCATTTCTAGTCGGAGTGACGAGTATGGTGGTTGTGTATTCAGTTTTAGTTTTGTTTAAGAAGAGTCATTTGTCAGTTGTGGGAAATGATGTTTTCCTCCGAGGACTCAAGGCTGAGTTGATGGCTAAGAAAGATATGTTTGGGCATCAATATATTCAAATTACCTCAAATACAGAAACGGGCTACCATCGGCTTAAAGTTACCAAGAATCAGATTTCTTTTTCAGACTGGGAGTTTCTGTTGGGAAAGTGCATTTAACAAAGCGTTTAAGACGGATTCCCAACGCTTGGCGACTTGAGTTCAATTCAGTTCTAGTGTTTAAGGTACAATGGTTTAGGTCGGGTGGTTGGCGTTGCTCACCACTTAACGCGGCGTTAGCCCTTTTCGAGGAAACGATATGGAAATCGTACAAGAAATAGATGTTTCAGAATTGCATCATAAGGCAATCGAAGCATTAAGAAATCAAGCTTTTCCAGATAGCCAAGTAAGTCGTTCTTACTTTAAGCAGTTGCCTCATATGCGTGCCCTTCATTTTCAAGGTGAACAGCTGGTTGGCTATCTTGGACTGGATTATCGCGTTGTTAGTATCGGCGGGGAAATACATAAGGTTCTGGGCGTAATCGACTTTTGTGTTGACGAACGTTATCGAGGGCAAGGTATTGGCTCTTTTATGTTGTCAGAATTATCGGCATTTGCTGAAACTAAAGATGTGGATTTCATAATCCTTATATCTGAGTTACATGATTTCTACTCTACAAACGGCTTTTATCAAGTTCAGTGCATGCAGTCTTGGTTAAGGCTTCACGAGCACACCAACTTTGGAGTTGCTGTAGAGCATCTTGATGAACTGTATGTGAAACCACTCAGAGATAAGCAGTGGGGTGTTGGACATTTTGATTGGCTAGGTTATATGTACTAGTCAACCACAGGGCTAACAAACTGTTTAAGAGTGATTCGCAACGCGTGGCATTTTTACTATGCGGTGGTTTTAGTGTTTAAGGTGGTATGCGGGAGCTTCGGTATTGCGTTGCTCACACCTTAACAGGGCGTTAGTTGGTTCAAGGAGTTGAAGCTATGTATAAACAATCGGAAGTTAACAAAGCATTTATAACCATCCTTTTGATTCTCAGTGCGATTATAGTTTTTACCTCTAGTTATATCGGAGGTGTGCTCATAGCTTTGGCAATCAACCTTGTTATAGGGACATTGTTTTACTC
>NZ_JAHGAD010000052.1:0-647 GCF_030248375.1 Vibrio sp. B181a
ATGGTCAGTGCCGAGGTCATTCAGCACTTTACCCATTATCACCCAGATACGACATTCGATGTATCAAAGACCTGTGATGCACTCATTGGCAACCTTGATCAACCCTTGCCGCATACCACCGAATCGCTGCTCGCTTATACCCTGCCTCAAGTATTAGAAGAAGGGGAACTGTTGTCGGTACTGCTGAGGCTAGCACCGCATGAGACCACTGACCGAATGCTGGCGTACATGCGTGCACGAGGTAAAGGCAACCCACAAACGTATCTGGCTGACTACGATTGGCAAGCGGCACAAAAGAGCATCAATAGTGAACTCGACGCGCTGCTTAACAAGCTGAAAAGTCGGTTAACCTTCTTACGTGATGAAGCCAGCAAACTGCAATACGCGTACCTGTCTGAGGATGTGTTCGATAAGCACATCGATACGTTAAGCTCGTACATGAAGCTACTACCCGACCTCATTTCTGGTGTGTTCAATAAAATGCAAACCAAAGCCAGCGAGCTTCTGGCGAGCACAGATAACGTAAAGGTCATCAAAGCGGCAGACGACTTACACTCGATTGAGAGTGAATCGATTGAAGCCGTTGTTAACACCACCAAAACCATCGACACGGTGGAGCCATTCATGAACGAAGTGGCTGGTGTGAT
>NZ_JAHGAD010000053.1:0-35094 GCF_030248375.1 Vibrio sp. B181a
AGGCTAATTGTCGCTCAATACATACCTGTAGTTATTGGTGGTTTGCTAATTTAGCAAAAGCACTGGCAAATAATTGTCCAAAAACTTTTCAGAAATTGAACAATCTTTATCGTCACGCGGATTAAAGTCTTGTTGCTAGCAACGCCTCTCAAAATGATCAAATTTTAGTGGTCATACCGTTATGGAGAGCTTGAAAGAGGCACATTTCAGATCAAACTATTGTCCACCGACACTAGGATTTTATTTTTAAACAGCTTAGGTAGCTGGTTAAAGGTTACTTCTTCGACAAAAAAATAAGCGCTATGCGCTTATTTTTGTTTATGCTCTTTTAAGGCCACTGCCTCTATAAAGTTATGTTCCCAAAGCTGTATTGCTTCGTTCAAAGGTAAGTCTGATACAGCGTCAGCCCAATCGGCATTATGTTTATGGTTTGGTGGGACCAGAATGAGAGCTCCCTGTTTTTTTGTTTGCTCTGCATAATTACTTTCAACTGCGTCTAGATCGAAAGCGGCGATGTCTAAGGTGTCATCGTTAATGCTTTGTAAGTTTTTATGAACCAGTGGGATGTTCGGTGCGGAGAACGCGACGATGAATTCTACTGGTATCCCTAAATTCGAATTGTTGTGAAGAAACTCAGCAGCTTTAGTAGTACGGTATCCTTCTAAAATGACACGAATTAAAGGGATTGAGGGTACTGTTTTATTGGTCTTGCCCAAAGAGAAAGCGAGGTTTTGGGTTGGTCCTCCTGGTATAAAACGTTTTCTGGATGGGTTTGTGGCAGAGATAACCTGTACGTTAACTACTTCAGTGAAAGTTTTGTCATAGATTGGGATTAGTATATCTCTTGGGTATGCTAATACCGTATCTTTCCACTCATCCTTCGTTGAAAAATAAACGTTAGAAGATACTGTTGAGTGGCATATTCTGGTTTCATCAGAGGAAAACTGACTTATCCCTTTATTTTGCAAGATAGTGGTTAGGTTTGTAACTGGATGAGATTTTGCAAATAATCGTTGTGATGCTTGTAAAGCGGCATTTAGAGCAGACTCTTTGACTTTTTGTTCTTCTTTCGCGAGTTGTTCTTGTTTAGCCATGAACTCTTGCATTGACTCTTCATACGCTTTCGATGTTGGAGCGGTTGTTACACCATCCTTTTTACTTCGACGGTACTCACTCCAGAGAAACTTAGCTGGCGAATAAACAGCTTGTGAGTCGAATGAAGTTCTGTAGGAACGGAAAATTACAATCGGTATCGTCACATTATTTCCAGTTGTTCCAAACCTGATCACACCATATTGCTTACTGTCATTTAGCTTTCTTAAATTAGGTAAATAGAACTTCCTTCCATTCCCTGATAGATGAAAGTCTTTCAGCCCCATTAGAACTTCATCATTGACTAATGCATTGCAGTCTGCTGCTACGTGACTAAGTGCCACTATGTCATCACGCAAGATGTCTAATGGTGAGGAAAAACGGTTGTTGAGCCAGTCTTCAAACGTTTGAGTCATAAATCCACTCCTTAAATGTTGTAACTATTTTAAAAGAGGTGATTGGGGATTTATGAATTAAGAAAACGATATGGTCAATTAATGCCGTGAAGCATTGACGAGCTAAAATACAAATGGTAAGTTATATATTGTAAGTACAAAGTGCTTACTTTGAGTTTGAGTTTGTTGTCTTTACTTCTGTTAAGCGGGTATCGCTTTTGGTCTCTATAAAAAGAGAGTGGTAAAGTAGCAAACCATTCATGGCTATATGCCAACCTTCGGGTATAACCCAATCATTAAGGAACAATCATGTCAAAGAATTCTAAGCTTGTTGCAAGCGTCAATCAAAAAGGTGGTGTTGGTAAGAGCACCATGGTCATTCAATCTGCCTACCGAGCTGCGGAGAACAACAAGCGCGTTCTAATTTTGGATCTAGATCCGCAAGAGAATAGCACTAAGTATTGGTTACATGGTTCGGATCTTGGTTGTCTTCCTCAAGAAGCTAGTTCTGTTAACTTGTTTTCAGCAGGCTCATCCATTAAGCCAATGCCTGTGAATCCTGTACAAATAGGAGCAAAGACCTATTACGAAGGTCAAATTGATATTCTATTTGCAGATGAAACAGCTTTAACCATGCTGGAGCAAGCGGACGATAGCCAAGCAGTCCTGGTTAATGCTCTAAGCAATTCACAGGTAATTCGTGAGCTAGGTTACGATTACGTCTTTATTGATTGCCCACCTGCAGTCTGTCTAAAACAAGTTGCTGCTGTGATGGTTTCTGATGACGTGGTTACTCCAATGGAATTGGACAGCTTTTCAGCCGAAGGTATTTTAAAAATCTTCAACATCATCGAAGCCGCGAGACAGCAATGGGATGATGAAAATAAACCGAAATGGCACATTATTGCCAACAAAGTTCATGCTCAAAGTTCTGCTTCCAGCTCATTATTGAGTGGTGTGCGTGAACAGTTAGGGGATTATATGCTTCAAGGGTTTATCACAACCTCTAGCGTAGTTAATGACGCGATGATGAACCGAAGACCAATATTTAAGCTTCCACCAAACGGTAATGCAGCAGCAGTTGGTCGTAAATTTGCGAATGTTCTTGATGAACTACTTCAACGAGTGGAGGCATAGACATGAATACCCAAAGAAAGTTAGACCCAATCTCTGCACTAGCTGGCTTAAATACAAGAGCTACAAGTGGTACGGGTAATAAATACAGTATCGTAGAACGCTTGTTGAAAGATATTGTCCCTGATCCGGACCAACCAAGAAAAGATATGGATATGGACTCAATTGGTGAGTTGGCGGAGAGTATCAAATCTACTGGCCGCTTAATTCAGCCGATAGTGATACGAGATAACCCAAATGGCAAGGGGTATATGATCGTTGCAGGTGAGCGACGTTGGAGAGCTTGTAACCTGTTAAAGTGGACGCATATCAGTACGATTCACCGTGACGCCTTCAAATCCGACACGCTTTCTCAAGAGGCGTTGACGTTGATCCTTCAATTAGCAGAAAACTTAGGGCGAGAAGAAATGACGCCTTACGATACTGCTGCAGCGCTTTCAAAAGCTAAAGAAGAATACGGTTTATCTTATGATGCTTTGGCTGCGATGCTTTCCAAGAAAAAATCAACAGTTCATGAGTTGATGCGCGTTTACAATGGCCCGATCTTCATTAAAAAACTCTTCAAAGACGGTGTTAAGCAGCGACCACTTTTGATTCTTACAAAATTAGCAGAAGTAGATGGAAAGTTTGTTCAGGACCACATAAATAGCCAACTAGAAAAAGGTGGCAAAATCAGTCTAGCTTTCGCTGAATCCCTGAAATCAATGCTTCATCAGAATGAAAGCGACTCTAGTGATGATTCACTAATAGATGATGAATTGAACAATGCTGATGGTTCAGGATTGCCGAAGGGGGATGAAAACGAAGGGGCTGATGGTTCAAAAGCCGTTCAACAGCCCAACTCTGATGATTCTGATTGTCAGCAGAATGACATGGTGGAGTCTGATTTAGACGAAAGCGATAGTGTTATCGATGATAACGTTACAACGAACAATGGAAGTGAGAGTAATGATACATCTCTTGAAGAAACTGGGTCTATTAATTTAGAAGTTAACGATCCGGCATTCAAGAAGCGTTCTGCATCAAAAGCTCTTGTTAGTTTGAAAACTCCAAAGGGGGACGGAACGTTGTGCTTGGAATATGCGCCTCTTAACCCGACAGAAGTTTGCGTTGAACTAACGGATGGACACATTATCTCAGTACCATTTATTGAATGTACAATCATAGGGTACGAATAATATGAAGCTACGAACGGACGCTGCACAAAAAGTGAGTGCGGGTCGCTTTCGTATTATTCATGAGCTTGCTTTGTACGTAGGTGATAGTGCTTCGTCTCTGGAGACTGCAGTTAAAAATGCTGCAGTCAATGGTGAGTGTTACATGGAACATGCACCTAAGAACCCTAAAATCTTGCCAACTAAATATGATGGTTATAAAGCAGGGAGCCTCATGGTTCCTGCTTATATGGTGCAAGCAGCTCTAGATTCAATATTACGAGAAGGTTTTCAACCAGAAAGCGAACCTATGAAGTTTTTAACAGTTGGGTTGTTATTAACTCGACGTTCAATGGAAAGCATCTGTGATATTAAAGAACGTTTTCCTGCTCACTGGAGCGAACAATATGTTGATGAAATGCTCTCGATAGCACAGGGGTTGTTGTAATGGGTAAATGGGCGAACTTCCTTTTTTTTAAAAAAAAGCCGGTGGTGGTAGTAGAAAAAAATCGAACTGAGATTGATATTGGTTTAGGCCGTATATCACAGGATCTAGCACTATCTGAGCTTCATTTAGATAAGCTGTATCGCCCATTATTAATAAGAGTTAAAGAGCTGCTTAATGTAGTTGGTGAGCAAGATAAGTTCACAATGATCATCGATGTGTTAGCTGAAATGCTTCGTTTTCGTAGAGGGGTAACATTGCCTGAGAATATCGAAGCTGAGCAGATTCAACGTTATAGAGAAATTAGCAGTTACACATTAGTTTTGGCGGTCCTGTCAAAGTTGATGGCGGAATATCACTCTAAATATTCAATTCAATTTGATGCTCAAGGGGAAATTCGCAATTACACACCGATCTTCAGCCATGTTATGAAAAGCGAAGTGAAGAAAGTTGGGGTAACTCGCTCATCGAATGATGTCATTGGTCATGGAGTTGAAGAGGGAATGGCAATCTTGCAGGTGGCTGATTTTTTGAAGGTTGTTCCCAATGCCGTCGTTTGGTACGCATCTTTTCCAGACATGATGAAGATTTTATTTGCTTTATGTCTAGGCAAGCGAACGGGGCAGTTTAATGAAGTTGTAGAAAAGTATTCACATTTGGCTATCAATAGTTGCTTTGGAGACATAAAACAAAGTGGTAATAATCCGTCACTCCCTTCGGAATCGAAACCATCGCCTAAAGTTGGTTCCCTGTTTATGGGGCAGGTGAATGAATCTTCCGTTGCAACAAACACAACTCAAACAGCTGCATTGCAACAAGCTCTTACAGGAACGGTAAGCCCTACCCAAACAGTCGAAACTAAACAGGAAGTAACTACAAAGGCTAGTACGGTAAACCCTGCGTTAGCTGCTTTGCTCAGTAATATAAAAACACCTCAAGTTAGTCATACAGAAGAAGCAAAGAAAGATGTGGTAGAGGGTAATCAAAGTCTTACTCAAAGTGACTTGCAGCGCTTTTTGACGATGGTCGTTGAGCAGCATCATGAGTTATCAACGTGGGTTGCGAAGGAATCAGGCGAAGTTGTTGTAGCAATACCAGCGCGAATATACCGTCAGATTTGTAGTTCACTTCATCGTCATTTGTCAGACCAAGAAAGAATTAATACAGAATTAGAGTTCATTGAATCTTTGAAGCCTTACCTCCGAGGACCCGAATCGAGAGGTACAATCGGGCCTCAAGTAACAGATGGTGGTGAGAAAATGATGCTTATAACCAAAGACTTTTATGATTCTGCAAACGGTCCTGAAATCGTTAGAAACATTCCATAAATCTTATGAATAAGATTGACTTAAGATGAAAAGTGAGAGTTATTCATCAAAAAAATATATTAATTAGAGATTTGATGATATGGCTCTCTTAATTTGAGATATACCACACATTTAATAAGATTGCCTTCACATAAGCGGAATATGGTCGGTTTTTAAGCGGGTTTGTAAATTGTACATGAGTTGCATTTTGATAAAATTGTGACACTTATTCAAAAGACAGAGTATTTTGGCTAAATTCTATCTATTGGTACGATGATTTAGCTAGAGATAGTGGTCCTGTCTATTGATGTCTATTCGTCTATTGGTAATGAAAAGAAGGATTTCAAGGATGGCTAGGAATCAAAGTAGTGGAAAAATAATAAATGAAGTTATAGCTTCAAATATAGCACCACGTCAGCAAGCCGTTATTCTGGATGGTATCGAGTGTGGCAAATATCTCGAAAGCCGAACTAAAGATGCTCTTGAACGAGCTGGTAAAGTTCTTATAGATAAACTGCGTGAACTAACACCGGATGAAGCGGAGTTTGTCACGTTGTTTCCAAAATGTTTCATTGAAGCAGCGCGTATTGCAAATGATTATCAAATTAGTTGTCTTGCTCGTCGCCTATCGCAGTGCAGTTCAGTGGTGGAGCGAGTCGGAGATTTTGATACTTATATTGACGAGATATTGTCTAACGCATTTACACAACACTCTTATCAAGCGTTTTACAACCGTGAATCACCAGTCCGAATCGAAGCTCGGCTCAGTGATAAATTGTTAGTCGTTCGTTTAGTACCTGAAGAAATGCAGCGCGTTTCTTTCTCTCAACTTTGTTTAGATATTACTCGTCATGCTGAGATTGATGATGTGATTTCTTCTATCTTTTTACTTGGTGGACGACACAGCACTATAGATGATTTACTTCATTTCGACTCTAAGTTAGCGAAAAGTCATGATGGATATGTTGCCAGCAAATATCATTATGATCGTAAGGAGTGGGTACAATACGCGGGTCAGAACAAACGTGGTCAGATTAGTTACGTTCTTGATGAAGAGCAGATGACTTACTTTACTGGCGTTTTTTGGGATTGGATTGAAGCTGGTTCAAATGTATTTACGGCAACGGTTCGAGCTTACCTGAAGTTGATGGAATACTATTCTGTTGATCTGAGTATAGATAAAGAAGATATGATCTGTTTGGACTCGTTTGTTAAAACGTTACTACACGAAAATAGTGCAAGTGGGAACGATGAAGAGTTAGCTATTGGCTCATGCATGGATAGATAAGAAAGGCTACCGCGATGGTGGCCTTTTTTATTGGCGTAATTGTAGGATTCGATAGTTTAAAACCGTTGGTTACAATTACTCTTGAGATAATGCCCCTATCAAGTTTATAGGGCGTTAGTTATGTTGGATGTCATTATTTGCGAAAAACCAAGTCAGGGCCGCGCAGTTGCTGAGGTCTTTGGTGCCAAGCAAACCCGAAAAGGTTTTATCGAAGGGCGAGGTGTAGCTGTTACATGGTGTGTCGGCCATTTATTGGAGTTGGCATTGCCAGAGGACTACGATCCAAAGTATAAAAAGTGGTCAATTGATCACCTTCCAATAATCCCCGAAACATTTCAATTCAAAGCGAAAAACTCAACTCGCAGTCAGTTAAAAGTCATACGTGACCTTCTAAAAAAAGGTGAAGCAGGACGAATTATTATCGCAACTGATGGAGATAGAGAAGGCGAAGCTATTGGGCGTAATGTTCTTCGTCATTGCAAATACAAGCGCAGAAATGTGTTCAGAGCTTGGCTTAGTTCTACTGACCCACAGGCACTCAAAGAAGCATTCTCTAATCTAAGACCTATTAATGAAACAGATGGCTACGACAACGCAGCAATAGGACGTGGTGAATACGATTGGCTACTTGGAATGAATGTTTCAAGAGCACTTGGTTGCTTGCAGCAGCGTAATCAGGTTGGACAGAAAAGTAGTTTCAAAATCAGTTTTGGTCGAGTGCAAAGCGCTACTTTAGGTATCGCGATTAGACGCGAGCTTGAAATTAAAGGATTCAAGCCAACAAAACACTATGGTGTCAAAGCCGTTTTCAATATTCGCGGGGAGTCATTTGAAGGGAATTGGGAAGTTCCTGAAGATTTGCTGGATGATAATGGACACTTGGTAAGTCATAACGATGCAATTGCGGTTGTGTCTTTTGTTCGCAGTGCGAACGCGTCAGTGAAAGAAGCGGTGTATGAGTCTAAATCAATTACAGCCCCGCTGCCATTTAAACTAAGTGACCTTATTAAAGAAGCCGCTCGATTCAATCTTACACCTGACGAGACAACGGGAGCAATGCAGACGTTGTATGACCCACCGATGTCCTTAGTCACCTACCCAAGAACCGACAATGGCTATCTACCCACAACCATGCTTGAGCAAGTACCAGAGATATTTTCGCATTTGCGAGAGTTTGGTTATCAGGACGAAGTAGAGTTCTGTGACCAAAGTGTGGTTGGTAAGTGTTGGAATAATAAAAAGCTCGAAGGTAGTTCGCATCATGGAATTATCCCAACTCGTAAATCCGGTAAAGGAATTCAATTAAACGAACACCAGTCGATTATTTATGACCTTATTTGTCGAAGATTCTTGCAACAGTTTGCCCCTAAAGCGGAAGAAGCGAAAGGCAAAATAGTTTGCACTGTAGGTCAACTGGATTTCGTTTCCACAGGAACAACAGAAACATTTAAAGGGTGGCGATCTTTGTCAGCTAAGGAACATAAGAGCAAACATACACCACTTCCTGTAGTTGAAGTGGGTGATGCTCTTGGGATGATAAGTGTTGATTCAGTAGAAAAAATTACCAAACCACCAAGGCGTTTTACCCTAGCAAGCCTTATCGAAGAAATGGGGAATGCCAGTCGTTATTGCTTTGATGAAAACTTAAAGAAAGTGCTTAAAGAAGGAGATGGGGTTGGCACAGAGGCAACGCGACCAGGGATAGTGTCTGAGATTCATAAGAAGAAGCAAATAGTGGTTAAAAAGGGCTTTATAGAAGTACCAAGTCAGGTAATTGAGTTTATGCATAAACACGTACCTCAAGATCTGACAAGCGTCGATATGACAGCAACCATTGAGCTCCTACTAAATGCTGTTGAAAAGGACGAAATGAGCCTAGAACAGTTTCGTACAGCACAAACAAACTTCGTTACGGAAACTATCAACCGACTAACAAAAGGAAAGTAGAAATATGAGACGCAGTTTATTAGCGGTGAATCTGCTCTGCCTGTTTTTTATAACAACAAATGTTTGTATGGCAAACGACTTTGTACGAACGGGAAGGTATAGCAAATCTTTAGCGAAGCCGAGCCAATCACAACAAGACCCGTTATCTATGAACGTTGACCTTGTGTTCCCTAAATATGTAGTGACGGTTGGTGATGCCATTCAATATTTACTGTTACCTACAGGTTACTCTGTGCCAAGCAATAGTGAGTGGCTTGACCCTGCATTTGTCATTGTTGGCAAGCAACCATTGCCAATAAATCAAAAGAAAATCAAAGGCTCGGTTAAAGATGTATTAAAAGCGCTAACAGGGGAGCGGTTTATCGTCGTTCGTGATGATGTAAACCGTCTAGTGGCAATGGACTATATGGAAAGGTGGGAAAAATGAGTGTAAATGAACAAGAGCAAGAGCAAGAGCAAGGTGTGCCTCAAATTAGTGAGCAAGGTATGCCCCAAATTAATGAGCAGTTGAATGCTGAAATCGATGATACAGAAGAGCAGGTAGAGGCGACCACAGATAATGGAAATAATCGTGGTAGAAAGGCCGCGATGATTTTAGTTGGGGCTGGTTTAGTTACAGTGCTCGGTGTATTCGGCGTGTTCCATTACATTGAAGGTTTTAGCGTCAACTCTGAGAACGAAGCTGAATTTGCGGTTGCTGAGCCTCCATCGACGGTTGGTGCATTGCCAGAAGCTATTAGCGAACATATCCCTACTCTTGATGTTGCGAAAACCAACAACGCTCCGTTAGATGAGAGTGATAGCGAGCAATACGAAAATAGTTCTGCGGTTGATTTCAAGGTTTCTGAGCCATCAATTAATTTTACCGTTAGTGAACCAGAAAGCATTAGTGAGAACGAGATTGCCACAACACCACTTAATTTAGTTAAAAGTGAATCACCAAATGATGTCGTGTCTTCTGCTATTTCTAAATCAGAATTGGCTCAAATCGTAACGCTTCTCCAAGCACAAAATGACTTGCTTACAAGCATTAATTCACAACAAAAAACGATACTTGATCAGGTCAATAAGAATCATGATCTGGCCTCAGACCAAATAGAGAAATCAAATATTCTAGCTGACGGTATGAAAGGTTTATTTAAAGGGAATGAATCGATAATACGTTTGGTTACAGAGGTAGGTAAAAGCGCGACAAAAGTTAGTTCTACTCATAGAAAAGTATCTAGCTCTACAGAGAATCGTTCTGACAGACCTAAGTTTGTAGCAAAGGCTGCCTCTGTTTGGGGAGATGAGGTAAAGGTCATGGTTGAGAAAAAAGGGGGGTTTTATCAGAACGTTCAAGTAGGGGATGAAGTTGAGGGTTGGACTCTACTTTACGTTGATCTCAAAAGAAAAGAAACGAAATGGGGGAAGGGAGATGTTAAGCAAGTCCTTAAGTATAGCTAGTTGTGTAATTGTTTTGGCTTTAGTCAGCGGTTGTGCAAACACTACGAAAGACCCTGTGTATAGCGAGTTGTACCAATATGACAGAACCCTTTCCTTGAAAGACATTGCACCTGTGATACCAGCGTATATTGAACGACCGTACCCTTTATGTGAATTGGAAGCGTTGTTTGCAAGCGATAATGTTCACGCAAAAATCGACGGGGAGAAAGCAAAACGGGTTTATATCGTTGAGGGGGTTAAATGCGTAGCTTCTTTATGATTATCGCCGTAATGACTTCGCTTGGCGTTAATGCGGGTGCTATTGATACAAATGGTATCACGGTCTTAGAGCAGGAGTTGACGAATCGGGCAAATAGCTTTGGGCTAAAAGTAGAAGACATCAAAAAGTATGACTCCATTATGAAAGGACCTCGTGGTGTGTTCTATCAACGGGGCGACAAAAACATCTATTTTGTTTTGGGGGCAGAAGCCGAAAGCGAACAAGAACGACGTAAGTATGCAGAGATGTATTTGGATGAATCTTATAAATACCACGCCAACTTATCTCAGTGGATTAAGACTGTTGATTCAGTTGGTAAGGAACGGTTTGGGATTAATCCGCGAATAATGGATATTCATTCATCTAAAGGCTCTCTTCAGTTAAATAACGATAAGCCTCTGTTTAGACGGTTGAAACTATACATCAAAATTGACGATTGTTCTTATTGTGTAAATGCAGTTAAAGCAGAACTCGTTAACGTGGATAAGGGGGTTATTGGTGGCTTGGACCTATATTTTGTCGATGCCAATAGAGACGATGAGCGTATTCGTCGTTGGGCTCGTTCAATCCGTTTGGACCCAAACCTAGTAGCATCACAGAAAGTAACACTGAACCATGATGACCTACAAAGTCCATCTAAAGAATACCCTGCGAGAAAGGGGATCTTATGATGACTTATAAAATTTTTTTGGCTATGTGCTGTTTGGCCGTTAGTTCAAGTGTTTTTGCGGAGAGTCTTACGGAACTTGTATATGACACGGCCAATCGATATGGACTTAATCCCGTAGTTTTCCATTCAATGATTACTCAAGAATCAGGGGACCCAAAAAATGGATTATCTCTAAATCCAAATGCTTTGAATATTGGTGGGCTGTCTAAATATCCAGCTTCCAAAGAGGAAGCGTATGAACTGATTCTAAATGCTTTGGGAGAGGGACACGATACCGTTGGTGTTGGATTAGGACAAGTAGAGTGGCGATACCATTCAGATAAATTTTTCTCTTTATGGGAAGCGTTAGAGCCTGAAAAAAATATCGATGTAGCTGCCGGTTACTTGAAAGAAATGGTGAAATATTGCAAAGGAAATATCGCTTGCGGAGTAGGGGCTTATCACAACCGAACTTACTCAATAGGAAAAGGTTATGTGTCTTTGGTTGCAAACAAGTGTGAGCGTTTATATGGAAAAGATAAGTGTGCTGAGCTTCGCCAAGGTTATTGAGAAAGGAAGATTGTTCGCAGTGCGAACAGTCATTATCTATCTAATGATGGGAGTGAGTAATGTGATGAGCGGTGATTTAATTGTATTGGCTGATCATGGTGGTGTTCCTGTAAGTGAAGTGATGAAAGATGTGTTAGGGATGGACGAGAGAGAAGTAAATCAAATCCGCACTGCAGAGTTAGAAAAAGTCCGTTCAGGAGAATATAGCCAAGAAGCTCTTTTGAAAAAGATGACGCCTAACTTTCCAATAACAACAACACGTACAGAAGGGAGCTTTCGTTCAAAAGACTTCTCAACACCTCAATATGAAATTCATCGTCCTTTGGTTTTATTAGCCGATGGGCCTTTGTCAAAACGTTGGCTTTCAAAAAATGCACGGAAACTAAAGGAGATACGTTCATTTGTCATTCTTGTTAATGCGAAGGATCAGCAAGTAGTTAATGAGATAAGTCGTTTGTATGGAGAGCAAGTTTCAGTATTGGACGATGCAGAAGAACTGCTAAATAAATACCACGTAGAACATCTCCCTGCGTTGATAACTCAAGATGGGGTATATCAATAATGTTTGGTGTGCGAGATGGGTGGCAAAGAGACTACAGGCTTCGTGAAAACGTTGAAGCTGCATGTTCAGCTTATTGTAGCGGAGGTGCTATAGCGAGTGTGACTGCGGCTGCAACGGGGATCGCAACGCCGACATTAAGTGCCGTGTCAGCGTCAATTATGACAGGGCTAGCATTGAAATATGGCAAAGAAGCAATTGATCATTTTAGTTACAAGAATGGTTTGTGGCAGAACGTTCCATTTATTATTGATACGAACGAGATGCCTGGTACTGAAAAGCTCCTGTACCTAGGGCGTGGCTTTCAGTGGACAAAGGAGCATACTCAACGACTATACGACATTAACGACTACAAGAGTAAAAGTAAAAGTGGTCGGGGGACTGCAGCAAACGATGATCGATTTAAGGAAGTTCCCAAGGCTTATAAGACAGCAAGACAATTACAAAAGTGGGCTGAAAGGATAAGGCTGAAACCTATTGTCGCTGCTTTTCGAGAAAACTGGGCGCTAAATCCATATCCAGAGCAGATCACTGATACTGAAGATGATAATCATCCTGGTGGGTTGCCTTATTTACATGCTGTCGGTGGGCGAGATTACGAATTCTATACACCTTTTGCTGGGTTGAATGCTCATACTCTAGTGCTCGGAACTACACGAGTGGGTAAGACAAGAAGCGCCGAAGTAATGATTACGCAGGATATTGCCAAACATAAGGACTGCAGCGTTATAGCAATTGACCCTAAAGGTGATTTAGAACTTGCGCTTCGAATGTATATGGAAGCGAAACGAGCCGGAAAAGCGAAAAAGTTCTATTTCTTTTCTTTGGCACATCCACATCTTTCTGTTCGATATAACGGTGTGAGTGAGTTTAACCGAATCACCGAAGTTGCCACTCGCATTACTAAGCCCTTGCCGGATGGGGGTAACTCCAAAATCTTTAAAGACTTTGCTTGGCTATTCATTAATACATGCCAAAAAGCCGTATTTAAAATGGGCAAAGTAGCGAGCTACATTAATGTTCAACAATATCTTACTGATGCGGAACTCTTGGCAAGTGATTACGTTGAGTCTTTGAGAAACGATGAACTAAACACGACAATCTCTGCAATTGCTGAAGCAATCGACCCAAACAAGCTCGCACCTGCTGATAAGACTAAATCAATGCGAACTTTAGCAATTCGCTCGTTGATACAAGAGCCACCGGAAGAGTTTCGGGAGTTAGTAGCTAATGACTCTGTTCTACGTTCTGTGGCTAAGGTACTGCAGTATGATCGTGCTTACTATGACAAAATTACTGCATCTGCAATGCCTCACCTCGAAAAGCTTACAACAGGTAAAGTTGCAAAGGTCATTTCGCCAGATTACGAAGACTTAAAAGACAATCGTCCGATCATGGATCTCCGCAAAGTGATCAGAGAGGGGGGGATTGTTTATATTGGTTTGGACTCTCAAACTGATAACGTAACGTCGAGCGCAGTAGGTAACTCTTTCCTAAGTGAAATTCTGAGTGTAAGTGGTGAAATTTACAACTACGGTGTCGACCAAGGAATCGTCACGTTACACGGACAGCGCAGAAAGAAAGGTTTGGTTAGGCTCCATGTAGACGAAGCAAATGAGGTTTTTGGTGATGAGTTTAACCCTATTTTGAACAAAAGCGGCGGTAGTGGCGTCATGGTAACGGCTTACACTCAAAACCTTAGTGATGTAGAAGTAAGGCTAGGTGATGCCGCAAAAGCGAAGCAAGCATTGGGTAACTTTGGGACAATTGTTGTCTTTAGGGTTCGAGGCGAAGATACGCCGAAATACTTTGTAAATCAGATGCCAGAAGTTCCAATATGCACTGTTCAACCAGATTCTAAGGTAACTGATGGTCTAGGCGATCGAGCTGATGGTCAATTTAAGTCCTCTAATGGTGATACCATAAGTTACGAGCGTGTCCCATTGATTCCTGCGAATGCGTTCTTAGAGCTTCCTAAAGGTCAGGCATTTGTTTACTCAGGCTCTAAATGGTTCAAAGTGAAAATGCCTTTGTTCAAGAAAGAAACGGACATGCCGGAAAATATTGATGCAATGATGCGCGATCTTGAATCGGAGCTTGGTTATAGAGTCACTAACGATTTGGATAGGGCCGCATAAATGAGTCGACCACAAACTAATTCGAGAGCGGAACGCCCCCAACCAAAGACTGCAGAACGCAGTGCTTCTGAACAAAGTAGCGTAGTTGTTTCTATCTTAGAATTTCCCTGTTTAGTGTTAAAAACTCTGTCTTTTTCATTACTCATCTCGATACTGATTGCGTTAGTTGGCGTTACATGGATATGGCCTGATGAGGGGGTTAGTCATGAGCTTAGAACGTTGGAGCAAGAGTTGTCGGAACTAGCGTTTGAGTTAAGAGATTTTGGTTCTGGATTCAGTGCTTGGGTTAAGGCGACAGTTTCCCAAATGATGAATTGGCCTTGGTTTGCAAAAACAATTGGGCAGGCTGTTACTTGGGCATTTGGCTTCTTCAGTGAAGAGGCTGTTATGTATGGTCAAGTAACATACTACGCGACTTTGATTTTTATCGTTAGATTAGGAGTCATTCTTTCATCTGTGCCAATACTATTCATTTGGATTCTCATTGGAGCTGTGTGCGGACTTACGGAACGGGACTTGCGTCGACATAATGCTGCTCTCGAAAGTTCTACAGTATTTAATCTGGCCGTGACTCACGTAAAGCTGCCTTTTCTTTTATGCGTAACGATCTATCTCAGTTTTCCAACTAGGGCTTATGCGATTCTCGCAACCTTACCTGTTTGTCTTGGTTCTTTTCTTCTCATTTACCTAGCTATAGGGCATTACAAAAAGCGGCTTTAGTAAAAGACTGCTGAATTACAACAAAAGTGTTCCTAAAAAAAATTCTGGTAAGCATCAACGATATGATCTCAAAAGAACGTGGGAGTTTAGGACATGAATCTAAAGAGATTTAGTGTGGTTGTACCGTTGCTTGCAACGTCGTTGATAGTACAGGCTGCACCAGAAAGAAAAGACGTGGAACGTGACGCTCTACGTCGTATTTCGAATGAATTAAATGTTGTTAAGGACATGCTGAAAGATGCTCAGCGGTATCAAGAAGCTGGAGATCCAGACCCTTTTCTTTATGGGGAGGCCGAAAGAGATTTGAATGTTCTGATTATGGCCTTCGAAGACTATATCGAAGGGCGTTTTGATCCTACTTATGAGCGTGAACCTTTAAGGTTTGAAGGTTTAATAAGGAGGGAGGGTGTCATACACGGGGAATAACGTTGATAGCGTGGTTGATGACCTCTGTACGATTATGGGGTCAGTCAACGGAACTCTAGAAGGTTCGTTTAAATGTGCTTCTGGATTTGCAACGGAATCATCAGCCGGCCTTTGGTTTGCTTTAGCAATCACATTATACCTTTTTTGGTGGTTATTACTTGTTTGGAAGATTTGGAAGCAAACTCAAGGGAAAAAGGCGACTTATACCGTGGGGGATTGTATTCAACTATCAATCAAGCCATTGGGTATGTTTTTTTTATTGTTCGTAGTTTTGCAAACATTAATGTGAAGGAAGAAAGGGAATGAAAATATTACGCAAACTAACAGGTACTTGTATTGGAGTGAGTGCATTTGTTTATACAAATAGCGCACTAGCATTAGAAAGAGTTAAATTAAGAGGGCAAGAGTTAGAGGTACAAAACAACGACATAGTTACTCTATTCATCGAGATTGCAGTAACGTTTGTTGCGATGGTTGCTGGTTTTTTCTGTGTTCGAGCGTTGTTAGAAACTCTAGCTAGTCTATGGGATAAGTACGGTGAAGTCCGAGCGGGGAAAGCTACTTTGACAGAGTTAACCTGGCCTGTACTTAGTGGTGTTTTTTTGGTGGTCGTAACTTTCGCGGTGGGTTACTACTTGGTTACTAACTTTAACTCCTTCATCTAAGAGGTTGTAGCATGAGTGAAGTGACCAAGCCCGATTTTGTTCCTTACCGTATAAATGCAGAGCCACCAATTTTTATGGGGCTCACTTTGGGAGAGTTAAAACTGGTGGTTTTAACTCGGTTTGCCACTTCCCTTGTTGCTATTGAGATTCTAGTTACGCTCATTTATCCGCATGTATTTACTTATAGTGCAGGTTTTTTTGCTTCAATTTTCATAGCGGCGACGTTGATAAAAATGAAGGCAATGCAGATCGTAGAAACTCAAAGGGGGAAAGACCCTTTTTATTGCCAGCACCAATCTGACATTAGTATGGAAGTATGGCGTAATCGCTTAGCCACATCACCGAGATCCAATAAGAAACATTCGTTCTTGGTGGAAGACCGCTACTGGTCTCCTAGATAAAAAGGTAAGGATATTGTGTGAGCAACGCAGCAAGAATTGATGCACATCGTCGCGATACAATCAAAACATTGAAGTTTGTTATCGCAGGGTTAGTAGTGGTTATTATCGTTGGCCTCTATGGATTAGTTAAGGCATTTGAAACTCGTCAAATTTGGGTGTCTCCGGACCTATCTTCAGGACAAATGATCACACGTTCTGGGCCGTATAAAAGTTACATGTATGCCTTTACCTATCAGCTGATCAGTGGCGTATGGACTTGGGCGGAGTCGGCTGATACGGAGTACCCAATTACAATTCAATCATACGCTCCTTATATGGATAAAGGGTTGAGAAGTCGTTTTGAATATGAGCTTGGAGATTTGAATTATCGAAAAGTATCGAAAGGTCGCCAGCGAACGGTAAAAGAAATTATACCGCAAGACATCACCGAAATGGTAAGTCCAATAGGTGCAGATAAAGCAGTAGTGTTCTTAGATGTCGAGATTGTAGATAAGCTTGATCAAACAGTTGTTAGGAGGCGAAGAGAGCGTTTGTCTTTTGTTGTTGCCGTTGACACAAGTAATATTTACGAAAATAAATATGGCCTTAAGGTGGTGGATTATTATCGTCCGCCTAGAACTCTAGACGCACAATAAACAGAGAATCGTTTACCTAAAAGCTCCGTAAAGGGGCTTTTTTGTTAGTTTCTATTTATCAACTAGCAATTGTTTAGGTTTATGGAATGCGTGGATTGTTATTAATGTTAGGTGTCTTTTCTTTTTCCGCTATTGCAGGGCAGAAAGTCATATTAGATGTTGGAAAAGTAATTCCAATACAAGTTCCAACAGGAAAAGATGTAGTTTTAACTTTTAATGAAGGGCAGATGGTTGGAGTTGTTCCATCCGCTGAGCAATATCTGGCGGTTGAATCAATTAGTCAACTCAAGCAGGTCACTTTTTTCGGAAGGGATCTAACGGACAAGCCGTTGGAAGTTCAGTTTAGAGGCTTGGATACCAATCATATTACAAAAGTCAGTGTTGAGGTGGTAGAAGGCAATGATGTACCGCTCAACCTATCTATTGAAAAAGAACGTCAGAATAGAAACTTGTCTATAGACACAACAACGGAACGCAATACTCGTGCTTACAGCGACTATTGGGATGATCCGGAATTCAAACAAAATACCTCCTTGCATGACTCTGATGAAAAAGCGGCTCTGCTTATTCGTTATGTTAACCAATACTACGGCCCTCGCTATGCGCAAGAGAAGGCTCCGTTTTCAATCCGAAAAATATCGAGCTTCAAGCCTCAAAAAGTTGAAAAGTTATACCGACGTGGCTATTTGGCTGCAATAGCGAAAGAAGTCTTTTACGGGGGAGGTATGACCGCCATTGTATTTGAACTTGAAAACCGATCTTTGGTTAATCATCAATTCAACCCGCTAAATGTTCGAGGTGACTTTTGGACTCTACAACCGTGGAAACGTAATTATGAGATTGGTGAAAAAGGGGTGCTGGTATATGTGATTAAGGGAAGGTTAGACCGAGGGATGTTCAAATCTTTAGGGGAGGGAGTACAGTGAATCCAATAGTAAAGTACGGTGGGTTGCTCTTGTTGGCATTGATATTTTTGCTCATCATTCGCGGGTGTGGGGATGGTATTGATGATGTGGCAATAAGCGAGCCAAGTCATGGTCAAACAACAGGAACAACAGCGTTAGAAACAACGGCAGGAGAAGAGCTAAGGACCGTAGGCTCAAGGCAACAACGAACTGACGGTAAAGTTCAATCACTTCAAGGAAAGGTTGAAGCACTTCAAGCAAAAATCGAGACGTTTGAAGGACCACAAAACGGGCAATCGCAAGAGGTAAATGGTGAGTTAGAGGCTCTTCGCAAAAAAGTAGAGCAGTTAGAAAAGGAAAAGAACTCTGACAATTCTCCCAATCCAAAATTAGAGGTCCTCCAACAAGAATTTACAGAGTTGAAAGAGTTAGTTTCAACTGGCGGTAATTCTGCTCTTCTTGTCGCGACAAACGGCCTGAAAGAAAGTGATTCAAAGAATCCACTCGATGCTGAAAACGATTATGAAGTTACCACTGTGCAAACCTTTGAGAAGGAAGAAATGATTTGGATTGGTCCGGTTGATGATCCGGATCTTGTTCAAAATGGGAAAATCGTATGGGACGAGCTTAGTTCTTATTGGTCGGATACAGCGGAACGTTTATCCGAACAAGCACAAACAACCAAAGATGATGCTGCCGGAATAAAAGTATTTACGCTACCTGCGAATAGTACGCTTCGCGGGGCAAGATTGTCAGGTCGAATGCTTGGGCGTATTCCTGGTGATGGCGGAGCGGTAGAGCAGCCGTATGGATTCAAAGTCGTAGTGCCGCCAGAATCTTTTATAGCTAATGGGCATGACTTACCTGAGATTAGTCATGCATTTATGGCTGGTTTCGCTACTGGCGATTTAGGTTTGCGCTGTGCGCGAGGTTATATAACAAACATGACATTCGTTTTTGAAGATGGAACGATAAGTCAAATAGGCGAGAACTCCACTGACTCAGGTGGAGATACTGAATACTTAGCAGTGCTTACCGATGAAGCATCAACGGAGTGTATTCGCGGTGAGTTAAAAACTGACTTCGTAGAATATGTGACAACAAGTGGCTTGTTAAGTGCAGCAGAAGCTGGAGCTCAGGGAGCTGTTGCTAGTCAAACAACTAATACAAGTGAAGGTGGAAGTTCCTCTTCTTCGGTTACGGGGAGCAGTGGCGTCGTGATTGCGGGTAGTGCAGGCGCAGGGATGGTTAGTGATACAAAGCAATGGGTAAATGAACGTTGGTCAAAAACGTTTGATGCGATTTTGGTGGAGATTGGTCGAAATGTTCAGATTGAAACGAAAGCACAAATAGAAATTGATTATGACCCAACAGGGCGTCGGATTAGGCACTTGGATGAACAAAGCTTACAAGAGCTGATGCAGTAAGGATAGATAATGAAAATAATGAGCCAACTGTTCGCAGTGCGAACAGTTCTATTACTTTTGGTTGGTGCATTGACTGTAGGATGCTCCAGTTCTCAGGAGGACGTGTTAGGCACTCCACCAATGACTACTGAACAAGTTATGGACGAAGTCCTGTATGGAGGAAGGGAAGCGGATAAATGGCGAGAGAGTGCGACTTTGTTAAGTCGAGATGGTGCAGAGCAGTATCATAATGAAGGTTGGGCGCAGTCTGCATGGGATAAGCAAGCCACCTACCTAAAGAATGAACAGCTTATTTTGTACTATTCCCCAAAACGAGATGATGTGGGAGGAATACGCCCTGGTTATGTCTACGAAATTCCCCTGTATAGACAAGTTCATCTTAGTTGGTCTGAGGAATAATCAATGATAAGAGCTCTAGAACGTTTAAATAGCAAATCTGGGTCGAAGTTCAGCAATGTGGCTTCGCAAATACAACGGTTTTTAATGCCTGAAAAAGAGACGACTCATTCGATAAGTGATCGTAGAGGACTTTACAAAGAAGCTAAATGTTTCGCGGACTTCTTGCCCTATGCAGAGTTCCTTGATGATGAGTCTATGATGCTGATGGATGATCTGGTTTCTGTTTCTGCTGCATGGGAAATAGACATGGCCTCGTCAGAGGCCGTGTCCGAAAGCGTACTTGAAGGGATAGAAGATAATATCTTTGCGTGTCTAGACCGTGTAACCAAGGCAACGTTAGCAAATGGACAATATGTATTAAGTGCATACACAAATGACGTCTACGATTTATCAACGGACTATCAAGAAATCGAAGCATCTATTCACCCTGCATGGAAAGGTTCGGCGTTAGCTGACGCGTACTTATCGAGCGTTAAGCGCATGTTTAAGGGATTAGAGTCAGACAATGGTCTATTTCATGAAGGAGATGGAGCAACAAGCCGCCCATTTCGCGGTGGAAGGCGTGTTCCAAAGTTGTTTTTGTATAGACGTGTACCTTTAATGTCCCGTTCTGGAAAAGATGACATTCGCAACAATGAAATCCGACAGTTAAAAGAGCTGCGAGAGGATATAGAGGATGGCCTTCGCGCTCAAGGTGTTCGATTAAAAAGGATGAAACGAGAAGGATTTTATGAGTTCATGGTTAGGTGGTTAAACCCAAAACCGGCAGCCACTGAAGGTTCTATAAATAAATTACTCGAAATTAATCCGTGTCCACCAAAAGAGCTTGCTGCTCTGGAGAGTGAACTTCCTTTATCTTTTCTCTTTAACGCCCCAAAGACGGATAGCGATAAAGGGATAATTGAATTTGATGGTTGCCCTTCTCGATTTATCCAAGTTGACCGAATTAGTCGTGTACCAAGTGCTGGGATGGTGACGGCAGAAAAAGGGGTTGTTGTTAATGACAAGGTTGAACAAGTTTCTACCTTTGATCTACTGCCCACAGGGACGACCTTTGTAAAACATATTTTCTTCCAAGCTCAAGAAGAGGTAGAGAAGAAGGTACAAGAAGCTGAAGAAAACAGTCAATTCATTGATAGTCGGGCGAAGTTAACAAATGAAGAAGCTATTGAAACAGGACAAGCATTAGCGCAAGGAGCGGTGTTGCTTAAAGTGGAAATGGGGTTCTATGTAACGGCTATGACCATGGAAAGATTGGATCAAAAATCTCGTCAAATTTCGAATATTGCTCAATCCAAGTTAGGTTTGGGGGTTATTGAGCCTAAAAACAACCTGTTTCCCGTAGAGAGCTATATTCGAAACTTTCCTCTGGTGACTGACCCTATGTTAGATAGCCGACGAAGAAGAGGCCGAATGTCTTGGATGCACCATAGCATTTCTTTGATGCCGTTTATTGGAAGGAAACGCGGAAACGAACACAGAAAAGATAAACGTTGTATGACGATGTTTAATCGTGGCGGAGAGGTTTTGAATATTGATTTACTTAACCGAGAAGCGAATGCTCATGCTGTATTGTTGGGGCCTACCGGAACGGGGAAATCTGCGACGCTGAATAAAATGATTGTAGAAGTTCTACTGTTTCATAATGCACGTTTAGTGCTTGCTGAAGCGGGTTTATCTTTCGACCCAATAATGGACTTCTTGGAAGCACAAGAATTGGATGTGCAACGTGTAAATATAAACTCAGGAAAAATGGGTAAACCAATCGCTCCATTCGCGAATGCACGAAAAGCGCGAGAAAAAGTGCTTAAAGAAATGCACGAGAACGGCCTGAGTGGAGAAGTCGTTGTTGAATCATTGCTTCAAAAGCTACCCGAATACTTTTGGAACTTAAACGAGCTCCATGCTGAAGAAGAGGACAGTGAAGAAAAGAAGGCGGAAGCTGCTAGAAAGATGGCGATAGTCATTGAAGAAACAATGAAGGACTTCAATGTAAGTAAAGATAAGCTTGAGAAAGATTATCTTGGTGAATGTGTCATGATTGCAAAAATCATGGTTACAGGGGGAAAGGTCAAGGAAGAAGAAAACTTTCGGTTGCGAGATGAAACACATCTAGGTGAAGCGATCATGGAAGCTGTAACGATAGCAGACTTGAATGGTGAAGATTTAGTAAGACCCGCGCATGTCGTACAAGCATTGAGATCCAGAGCAAATAACACTCAGTTAGGGCTTGACGAAAATATGAAGTCGCGACTCAACGAAATGGCTGATGTAATGGCAATGTACACGACAGGAGTTCGAGGTGATGTGCTTAATAAGCAAGCCGAAGGGTTCCGAAAGTGTGATTGCTTGCATGTTGAATTGGGGATAGCGCAACGTTCTGGCTATGAAGATTTGCTTTGTTTGTCTTACTTGGCGTTGTTGAATCAGGTGAACGATATTGCTGAACGTAAGGAGTTGGAAGGTGATGAACGACCTATATACTTGATTACGGACGAAGCTCATTTGATTTTGAATCACCCAATGTTGGCTCCAGTTGCCATTAAAATTGTTCGGATGTGGCGTAAATACGGGGCATGGTTTCTGACTGCAACGCAGGATACCACTTCTTTCAAAGGTGGGGCAGAAGCAATACTTATTCTTGCTGAAATGTTTATTACGTTAGCCCCTCCAGAATCAGAAATAGAACGATTGAAGTCGTTGTTAAAATTGACTGATGAACAAGAAAGCTTATTGAGGTCTTCGAGGTTTGTACAGAAAACCTACACGGAGGGGATTTATCTTAATAGGCAAAGAAAGTCGGGAACGTTGTTTAGAATTTTGCAACCATCATTTTGTCTGTCATTAGCAGGAACGAGTGATGAGGAAAAGCAAGAGCGACAAGCGACTATGCGTAAATACAATGTTCGAATGGCGGGGGCGTCACTGATTGAAGCCGCAAAACTTGACCGAGTGAGAAGGCTAATTAATGAAGATGAGTTAGAGAAGGAAATACACCAAATAGTGACTGATACCCGTTATGCATTAGCAGCCTAGTTAAGTGGTTTAGCAGCGCCTTTTTAAAGGCGCTTTTTTATACCTAAAAGAATTGTAAGGACTAGGAGCGGTTAATCTATCTGCTAATCGTTGAAGAAACGGAGCAGGTAAATGAAATGGATAGTGTTGGCATTTAGCTTGTTGTTAGTGGGGCAGGCAAATGCAAGATTGCAAGTTGATGTCTTTTGTACTTCAAAAGTAAAAGAATGCCGAGCGGTTCGTAATGATATGAAGCGTCTTCGTGGGGTTGATGTGAAATTGAAAAACCTCGATGAGACGTTAATTATTAGCGAAAAATGGTCAGAAAAAATGCGGTTGGACCCACCGAAAACGGAGCAAGAAGGTGTAGATCGTATGAGTCGTTGGATGAATACGAGTGAAGGCCGTAAAGACATGGAAAAAATGTCAGATTCGGCAAGGGCGATTGAAACCGTTTTATTAAATGGGATTAGTAAAATTCCCGCTTTTGTCTGTGACGACAAATATGTTGTTTATGGAGGAACGCTTGCTAAAGCCATAACGCTTTGTTCCCAACAAAGGGGACAAGAATGAAGTACATAAGACTAACATTGCTCCTTACTTTTTTCTGGATAGGGAATGCGTATGCGTTAGAGCGACCAATGATTCCTGTTTGCTCTCCATGGCCTCATTGTTGGGATGTTAGAGCTGATCCAGAAGGGATAATTGAGACATCGTTTGACCCAAGTCGACCTAAGTCTGATAACGCAATTGATGTATTCGATATTGTAGAAAGTTCAATCAACTTTAGTTGTATGCGATGGCGAGTTGCAGGAATGTGTGTTTGGTACAAATGGCCTGCAAAAATACGAACCTCTGTCAAAGTCAATCATTACATACCCGATTACGTTGTAAGCGTCTATGAGAGAGCAGGAGAGAACCCTTGGGAGTTGATGTCATTTATCGATGATGTAGGAGACATCGGTTTTGAAGCTCTTGTCGGTTATAGCTCTGGAGGCGGAAGTGTTAAGGGCAAGGGACGCAGTGAGCATAGCACTAATATTATGTTTAAGAACGTGACTGCTATTGGCAATCCGTTGGCGTCTACGTGGAGAACTTTAGGGTTTGGTATGTTGATGTGCGCCTCTGAAGCTCAGTCATTTGTTCCCGCCTATGCTTCGAGCTTTGATTGGTTAGCTTGGAGAACGAATCCTTTAGAGGCAGCTCTGAACGCAGATCAAATCATTACACGAAGAAATCGTATTAAGCCTCCAAGTCGGCCTACTGAGAATTGGGCGTTTTTATACCCTAGAACTGGTTTTGTTGTCGGTTCTGACGATGCAAAGACCGCTGCAGTTGCAGGGATTAGAGCAAGTTCGATTCTTTCTGATAAGAGCAGTATGTCTATAAATGTTGCGAATCGACCAGCACAACGCTCTCGCAGCGGTTATTGGCCTCCTAAGACAGTCAATATCGATAATAGGAGTCAAGGCTATTTTCAAATGCTCCTTCCTAAAGAAGAAAAATCATGCAAGTTAATCTCGGATATGGGGTCTGTTGCGGGAATGAGTGCGTATCGTTCCACGAACGGTAATTACGCATGGAACTTCTGGCGACCTTACACGTGTTGTAATGGTTCTGGAAAACTAATCGCAAATATTTCATGGTGATAGGTGACGTTCATGAAACAGCTAAAAGTTAAGTTTTTGGTCTTATGTTTGTTAAGTTCAACGGTTTCGGCTGAGTCGACACGAGATCGATTAGAGCCTATTTTGGAAAATGGGCCTTGGTATTATGAGGTGGGTGGTGCTCGCTATGTTCCATTAACTAAGTTGGATAATACTCGTGTTTCGGCGGGGGCAGGTATTCGTTGGAATGGAAATCTGATGTGTTCCAATTTGGACCCTTCAGTATCGATTGATGCGTTTATGAATGGTGCTAAAGAAGGCTTTATTAACCTCCAGAGAAACGCAGTTAACACGTTTAAAGGAGTGATAGCTTCCCTACCAGGGCTTGCGTTACAACACGCCGATCCTGGTCTTTACGAACTGCTGTCAACTGGCTTTATTCAAGCGGAAGAACTTTTCAATATTGAGTTAGCAAACTGCCGACAAGTGACGAGAGACTTGGCGACTTCTCAACCAAATTACGAGTGGGTAAAGGCTTCGGGTTTTGGTGGGCTGAGTAATGTATTTAACCGCGACGGTGCTCCAATTAGTAGTGTAAATAAAGATGCAGGAATTTTGATGGACGACACTGAAGAGAACGCAGGTAGGGAAGGCGTTGATTGGGTGTGTGGAGAAAAAGCCGGTGGTGATGGCCAAGATTCAATAAAGAGCAGTGATATTGTTTTATCTAGTTTTAACCAACTTGCCGGAAGAGATTCTTGTGATACTTCGTCTGTATCGGTTACAGATAGCTCACCATTACATGTTTCTCATTGGGATAGTCCTCAAAGTGCTAAGCAATGGTTTATTGATGTCGTGGGAGATGTTGAAGTAAATACAACACCGAGCAAAAAACCTATAGATACAAAGATCGGAACAGGTTTAATGCCAAAAATTGAAGAAACGTTTAAGGATGTTAGCGATAAGATGGACCGTATCGTGACATCTAGCCAGCCTCCAACATTAAATGATTTAAGAGCCGTTTCATTCACAGATGTTCTTGTTTCTAGAAGTATGGTTGAAAGCTTGCGTCGGGACCCGCAGGGACGGATGTTAGCTCAGAGATTAGCTTTAGATATATCTCTTCAAAGAGAGATGATGAGAGCTCTTACAATGCGACGAATGCTTATGAGTGGTAAAGATATAGAAGTTGTGTCCGCTCTAGAACCTTCTCAGAAAATGGTGAATGATGCCATAGAACGGCTAAGTAAAGAGATCAGAATCGTTCGAGAAGAAATAGAAATCCGCCGAGAGTTACTTTCATCTACAGCACCTTTCGTATTACAACGTGACCAAAATCGACAAACTACCGTGATAGAAGGGATGAATCAGTTATCTTTGGACAAAGCGGGTAATTGATTATGAAAAAGACCTTCATCTTGTTTAGTAAGTGGTTTGTTGCAATGGTTCTGATCGCTGCTGCCGCTATTTTTATAAGCGGCTTTATCTTAGATCACACATCTGTTGATGCATTAGAAGATGTTCTTACGCGTATGGAGCTGATTAGTCGATGGTCGTTAATTGCCCAATTGGTTATCGTCGCTTTATTTTGGCTCAAGTGGTCTTCGTTTGTTGTTGCTAGAGCATCAAGTGATAAGAAGAAAAAACAGCTAGAAAATATGAGGCATCATATTTGTGTAATTTTCGCGGCTTTAATCATTTTATTAGCAGTTTAAGGAGGGAGAATGAGTGGTGTTCTGCAGATGGCCTACTTTGGCACTTCCTTCTTTGATTTGATTACAGGGGCGCTAGGTGCATACTTCTACATGATTTTTTGGAATGTTCTGCAATCAAGTGGATTAATTGTCATGGCGTTTCTTGTGGTAATTGGTGAAGCGCTGAAAGAAGGCTATGAATCTGACGAAATCAATGATGAACCTCATCAACAATGGGGACGATTGAAAGTAAAGCTGTACCTGATGTTATTCATAGCGGTGCTTGCTTGTAAGCCGTTAATTGGTATCAATGAATTAAAGCTTAGAATGCCAACGCGTCATTGTGATGTCATTCCTACTGTTGTTGTGAACAAAATGAACTTAACGTCAGATGAAAAGCAATTGTTGTCCATGGTTGGGCCTAAGTCATTTGTCAATGCGATGATGGAGCAGGAAAAGAGGGCTATTAATAATTGGCAAACGAGAAGTTTAGTGCGTAGTGTGGCTAATCGTATTTTTGTTGGTGAAACTCATACACGATGGACTCAGTTTATAAACGAACGTAGAGGGATCTATAGTGCAGGTTATCTGGCTTCTTTCATAGAATCGGCTCAACACAATGAGTCAGAATTTAATATGCTGAAAGATATTGGATTGTCATTGAGTACGTTACAGGAGTTGAAAGTGGCTATTTGGTGGCAGTTTGTTAGAAACTATATGCTTGGTATCAGCGCGGGTGTGCATTCTCAAATTCCATGCGATCAAGGTGTACGTCTGACTAAAGCCAATTTAGAAACTGAGTTTATTCGTTCGCCATCTTTAGCAGATGAATTCAATACATTTGTACAGCAATGTCATGCTCCAGCGATGTCGAAGTGGAAAGCCATATTAGCTGCTTCATCTCGTGGGGAAACGGCTCAAATGATTGTTGCTGATATGAAATCATCAGTACCAGGGAACGAAGTATTTTTGAGCTACAGTCAGTTGTATCCATCATTACAAGCACAAGTTCCGGTTGTTGGATGGGGAGTATCACCGGATGAGAAAGGATACGCTGGTGATGCTGACGCAGTGGGTTCCGGCGCTCCTGCAGCGAGTAATAGGGCTGGGTATCCTAAGTGCGATAAATGGTGGACGGATAGCAATAAAGGGTTGCAGTATAAGCTTGCAGAAGATTTCGGTATTACCGATGACCTATATGCTGTTAGAGATATTCAACGGATCTATAAGACGGACTCAACAAATAGAGGGGAGCTTGTTCAAATAGTTTTGTCAGACAAGCTATCTAATAATAATTTGTCTGCGGTGAAAGCAAAAATGGGGTTTCTTGAGAAGAACAATGCTCTTTACACAGGCCACGATAAAACAAAAGAGTCAGACAATTTTGGTTCATCAGTGTTAGAGCTTGGTACAGATTTAGGGCTGGTAACTTCTTACTTAGAGCGGGCAGCAGGTTTTAAGGGTATTTTGAGAGCGGCACCTTTGGGTGCATCATTGGTTCTTATGCTTTATACCGCTATGCTGCCACTAGGTTTGTTGCTTGGACGGTTTAGCCTCGGTGCAGTGCTAGGTTTATCGGTAGGTTTGTTCTCTATCTATATGTGGATGCCGTATTTCCGTATTGTTCGTTGGCTGGATGATAACTTGGTTAGCTTGCTTGGGCTTGGATCTATGAGTACAGATAAAATGCTTATTGATTTCTTGATAGCATCTGCATATTTAGCCGTACCAATGGTTCTCACTGCTGTTGCTGGTATGGCTGGCGCAAGACTAGCATCGTTTGATCCGATTGGTGCAAGTACCATTGGTTCTATAGCTCAAAAAGGTGCGGCAACGGCTCAAAATGTTGCGAAAGATGTAGCCAAAAAAATCGTTACCAAAGGAAAACCTGGTTCCAAAGGGAAAGGTGAGAACTAACGTTCGCACTGCGAACACTAAAGAAGAGACTCGATAGAGAAGAATTATCGGGTCTCTTTTTTTAGGGAGGCAATATTTGCACTTAGTTCGATAACACGTATTCTCACATTGAACTTATTAACGCACCCGTTGGTGTAAGGAAAATATAATGGCGAACGAATACAAAAATGCATTTGAACAATTTGAAGCAACAGTATCGCAAGGGATTACTCTTGAAAACGGCAGATTAATTGTTGATACCGTGCGTGATTACTTTGATGCAGATGAAGTTGCTTGTGAAGAAGGTTGGTCCAATGCAATGAGTGATGAAGATTTGAGTTGTCTTGTTTCAGTAGAAGACATTCTCAATGGTGAAGACCTCGTGCATGTGTTGGAGAGTAATGCCGAAGACAGCTTCATTAATGGGCAATTTAAACAGTTCAAAGAACAGGTTGAGAATTTCGATGATTTGTCTCATTTTGTTGACTACCTCGAAACGTACTCAGAAGACGAAACAGAGAAAAAAATCTTGCGTTGGCTTGTTCTAAATATTGATTAAACCAATAAAAACCACTGCTCCCATCGAGCAGTGGTTTTTTTTATATAGTTTCATACTCGTTTTCCCCTAAACCCAATCACATCAATATCTATATCGCGCTTATGGAAGAATTCAATCTAAACAAAAACTGATATTGCAAACTGGGTATATGAACTGGTTGAAAAAGCACTATGAAGCGTGGTTACTTTTACGTGCAGCTAAGAAAAAGTAGACCGCGCGGGTCTATGAATTGAGACATGTTGATAACAGTGCCATAGTTAAGAGGAAATTATTAACACACCCGTTGGTGTAAGGAATATACAATGAAAAACAAAATGACGTTAATAGAAGCGCAGTCGATTTTTGAAATCCGTTCGACAGAATCAATGTCTCGTTCGGTATTGAAAAAGATCTACAAACGCGCAATGTTTAAGCTACACCCCGATCGCGGTGGAGATAAGCTTAAAACACAACTTCTGAATGAAGCTTACGCTCTTCTCAAAACAGTCGTTTCATTAGATGTAGATGGACCACGATTGGAAGAGACGAAACCATTAGATACGCATAGTGATGATTGGCTTTTTGACAAGAATGCAGGTCATCCACTTCACGATTCTGGTTTGTCTTCGCTCAAAACTCGACACGAACTGCTTAATGAGCTTTTCGATATTCGTGATGAAGGCAACGTTCCAGATATTCGCTATTGGGATCAGTCTGAGGTTTATCACTCAAACAGTAACCAAGGAATATATTTTCAAAAAGAAGATATGGCGATGAAGCTCCAATACTTACTAGGTGAGCGTGACTATATCACTTTAGTCGATGTCACTAACGGTTTTCTGCATAAAAAGAAAGCTGGCAAGATGACAGTGGCTGTAAAGCGCTATGGAGAAAGTTATGGACCTAATCAGGAGTGTTTGTCTAATGTGCTTATTGAATGGTTTGAAGAGCGTGGTGAGCGCTCTCATGGTTTTCATTGGTGTGATTTCTACAAGGAAGTAATAGATAAAGTATCTACTGTTTTTCGAAGTGGAGATCTTAAAGGGGAAGTGTTTGGCTGTGCATTTACACTAGCAACTCCTAGCTGGCTTCTTTGGGAAGCTACGGTAATGGTTGGCGAGAGCATCATCAAGATTGGATTTGATGAATATAGTTCTAGAAACGAGTTCAACCCGTTCAATCTGGGTGCAATCAAACCGTTGAAAGCATTACCTAAAAAGTGGAAAGTTGCTGATTTGGTAAAAGTGTTGATTAATGGTCAGTTTCACTCTTTGAAACAAGACTATTATTACACCGATGATTATGCACTTGATGCTGCTGTTGGGTTTCGTAGAGGTTATATCGAAAACCCGCTTGAGATGGCAATGCGTTGGCATGGTGATACTTTGCGTTCTTGTAGCTCACTGTACTCATCGTCTGATGATAAACAAATCAACTTTGGTAAGCATATGAATGATGGTTGCTCATTGGTTGTTGATTTGGATAATCGCTATCCGCTCATTTCCTTAGAAGGTGATGTTATACGATTAGAGCAAGCTTTAAAGCTGCAAGTAGCTTGAAAACGTTAGTTTAATTGTAGAAACGAGTTGTCTGTGTAGCAGATAACTCGTTTTTTTTTGTTCGCACTGCGAACGTCTTTGATTTCTGAGCGGGGAGTCGAATTGCTACGACAATGAAGAAAAATTATAAAGGAGGGGAAATTCTTCACTCGTTTGAAGTGGGAGAGTAACACCCGTTCCTTTAAGTGTAGTCGTGCTGTTTGGTACGCCATGTTTTACATGTATCTGAAGAGAAAAAAGCCATTGAGTAGTTTGCTGCTCAATGGCTTTTCTGTTTTTAGGGAGTGAGAGTAGTGTTCTGGTTCTTGGTGCTACATACTCAACAAGAAATTGAATTATAGTCGTTACTATACAGGTGAGAGCATGGAACCAGGATACGAAATTTATTATGTACTTTTCGGCGTTGCATTATTAGTAGGATTTTCGAAACTTATTCCCGCGTTAGCTAAATTTGAAAAGCAACGCAAGCTTGACGATGAGAAGCAACAATATCGCAAGAATGAGGAAAGAAGGAGAGAAGAGCTTCATCAAGCAACACTTGAACAAATCAAGAAAGGTAATGTTGTATCGAATGTGAGTAATAGACGCACTAGCAATAAGCGTCCTAACAACAAGCGAGGCAAACCAGCCAATTCCGCAACTACATCCCGAAAGCCCGATGGCATAGAGGGTAAACTGGTCGATTATGGAAGAGCTAACTACCAAAATAAGCAAGACGAGAATGAATCATTCTTTGTTACGTTATTGGTAGATGGATTTGAAAAAACGATTTGGGGAAAAGGTTTGGCAGAAGCGGTGAGTGATCTAGAACGTGGACAATCTGTTTCTCTGAAACGAACAGAGAAAGAGAAAGTCGAAGTAGAAAAGGTGACAAAAGACGATTCTGGAAAAGTAATCAAGCGTGAAATGGTCCCAACATACCGACAAGGGTGGGTTGGCAAAGCCATTTAATTAAAAAAACTCGTCATTGAATAATGACGAGTTTTTTTTTGTTTATTTTGTGCGGCTGGTCTGTTGCTTGTTGTTCTCTGTGATTAAAACGGTGGATACCTTGTCATTGGCTGCTACAATATATAGACCAATAGATGATAGCCGTTGCTATCAAGATGATTGAATATTAAACGCATTTTTTATGTTAGAGACAAAACCTGAACGACCATTCAGGTTTTTTTTTACGCCGAAATTTGGAAGTACATTTTCTCGCTATTTGGCTTTCCCGCTAAAGATGCAGTGGCACTTTCATAATCATCAAACATTAAGTTGTTGGAGATACAAGTCGTTAATCCGTTGTTCGTAGCATCCACAAAATAGTATCTTGACCCTTCCAAGCAGACTGCAATCCACCCTTCTTTTTTTGGCCCTTCTTTAACGAGTGTTCGCAAACATTGCAGTGCGCTAGAAATATCAAAAATCATAATCCCTTACCTCATACCAATAGATTTAATTTAGATGATTGTACGCAGTGACTAAAAAGAAAAGAGTGCATGGATATTTTAGCGGGGGGAGCTGTAGGTCTTCACGTGTCCTAATGTAATAGTTAATTGAACTTAACACATGGCCGTTGCCATATAGAGGATAAAACTATGCTTATGATACTGTTGAAAGAAGCTCATGATGGTGTGTATTACAACCACATCTATCGCCAAAGTGACAATTGCTTAATAGGTAAAATGACGGTCTCTTGCGAAGGTGAAATTGCGTTCGATATAGACGTTGACCCTGTTATTCGAGCACTAGCAATTGCACACCTTATGAGGCTCGAAGAACGTCTAGTGCATCGTTACGTCACGCAATTTACAGGTGAACGTTTAAACGAGAAGGCGAAAGACCTCTTTATTGCTTGGACTCATAAAAGACAGGCAATAGAGAAAAGCATAAAGAGATGGAAGTTGTACTCTAGCGCTTTTAATCTTTTGATAAGCGGTTCGTCTCTACAAGATAGCAACTTTATTTTGTCATACCTCTCGGAATGTAAAGCTGCTCAGACCAAGCGAGAGAACGCTTTAATGTCCGCATTGATACTTTCAAGTAAAGACTTGGAAGAAGAAATGACGGATTGGTTTAATTCGCTTTAATCTAAGAAAAGTTACCGTGCGGTAACTTTTTTTTTATCTAAAGCGGGGGGCTCACTAGAAGAAAACTAATTAGCCTATTTAAAATTGAACTGAATTTATTAACACGCCCGTTGGTGTAAGGATTAATTATGATGAATGAACAAATTGAAGTTGCGATTGAGAAGATTCAATCTCTACTCAGATCTGGTTTTCACCTCGCTACAGGATGGAGTGGTGGTAAGGACTCAACTTGCGTTTTGATTTTGATGCTTGAGGCAATTCAGAAAAGGAATATTTCTTACCAATTATTCTAAAAGAAAATCAACCGTGGGTTCTACCATCGGGTGCTTTTGCTTCAGAAAGTTCAGGCGCGAACTAAGCAGCCACAACATTTGAAAGACCAGCATTTTGCCGGTCTTTTTTTTAGCGGGAGCAACAGTAGTAGTTCGGTAAGGGAGCATCTAACATGATGCTTCATTATAAACACCCATAGGTGTAAGGAGAAAACCATGACAAATAAGACAACTAATTACAAACATCAACAAGCGATGGTGCGCGGGTATTTTTTAAGCGCTGTGAAGAAAGCTTCTACTGAGTTTCAATTTAGCGAACAGGTAAATATGAGCAGTGCTGAGTTTCAGCAATCGGTGACAGCTTGTGCGGACAAAATCGTGGATTGTTATCTTGATTTAAAAAACCTCTCATCGGAAGCATTGCAAAGACTTGAGTCTTTAGCTGAATGCTTTTGGGAAATTTTGGAAAGAGACTTTTCTGGAAGTTCTAAAGCTAAAAAGCCGATTATCGATGTGGACGAGTTTGAACTAGATCTTAAAAGACATTAGTGAACGTATCACGGAATAACAAAAATTAAACCTGCAGTCATGCAGGTTTTTTTATGGATAAAAAGCGGGGCGGGTGCTTCTAACAAGATGTGATTCGCTTTATGCTCATACTGAATTTTAAACACACCCGTTGGTGTATCGATGAGGAATATATTATGCATAAGTTAGTAGAAAAAGGTACATACTCACCAGAAGACAACAAACTGCGTTTATACGTGGTGGACAGTGAAGAACGTTTTGAAGAAGAAACGTACTCGCGTCTAAAAGCCCTCAAGTTTTCTTGGGCTCCAATACAACGTTTGTTTTTTGCTCACTGGTCAGTTGCTCGTGAAGATTTGTTAATCGAATTAGCAGGTTCAATCGAGGCCGATGAGTTCACTTTGGTGGAGCGTGCTGAGAATAAAGCTGAAAGATTGATGAAACTCTCTGACAAAAGAGAGTTAGAGTCATTTGCTTTAATGGATGCATCCGATCGCATTCTTTCTACTTTGGGATCTGGTCAACCTATATTGGTTGGACATCATTCTGAAAGAAAGATGCGAAAACTTCTTGATCAGCAAGAACGAAATCAAGATGCTGCAGTAGAAAAAGCTAGTCAAGCGGAGTATTGGAATTATCGCGCACAAGGGGTAATTCATCATGCAGACTATAAATCCAATAGTGGTTTACGTTTGCGTCGAATCGAAACTCTCTTAACTGACTTGCGAACGCTACAACGCAGATTGAATCATGCCTACGAGATGATTAAGCTTTGGACAAAGTTAAGTCAAATCGAAGATCTAGCTGTTAAAGAAAAGAAGGTGACGTGGTTTGCAGGTCTCCGAGGCAAAGATGGTGCATTTTCTGTCGAAAATGCGTATAGCGATCTATGTAATGGGAAAGCAACAGTTGATGAAATTGTACAACGTTCTCTAGAGCTATTTGAGTTTAGTCTATCAAGCAATAGCAGAAAGCGTAAAATGGTACATCTTCTCAATCGTCTCGGATATGAGCGTTATATGCTTGGTCCAACATCACGTTTCAGTGGTAAGTTAACGGCGACGATTATTAAAACGTTTGCTAGGAAACATGGTACTGATAGTCCAGAGTGTAAGCGAGTTGAAGGTAATTGGACGTTAAGTAGTAGTTGTCCTTTACCAGTACAAATCGGTGATGGATTAGAGCTCGCTTTGAGTGATGAAGAGTGGTGCGATCTTATGGTTGGTTTGGGATATGAAGTTCCTGCACCAAAGCCAAAAGCACCTTCAATTCTTAACTTTAAAGCAGAGTCTATTCGAGTACAAATGTGGAGTTCAGTTCATGAACTTCGTCAGCTTGAGTTAACTAAGGAAGAGTATCAACGTATTTACTCTGACTATAAAGGATGCAAGCTCTCTGAGTGCGGTTCGTTTCGAGTGAAGGTTTGTAGAGACCCAAATGTGAAAGGTTTTACCGGAGAATGGTTTTGTGTGTTACTGAAAGATAGTAAAAAACACGCAGTTCCAAAGAGTGCTAGTGTTACAGTTCAAGCAGAAGGGGTTGCATGATGGATGCTTCGATATACAGAAGACCAGAAAAACCTTTGCGATGTTCTTTGAATGTTGTGAGTAAGTCTGTCTCTGTCCAACGACCTGATACTACAATGAAGCCTTTATTCGTTCACAAAAGTACAGAGTGTCATGTTACACCGGAAAATACATCGGTAGATATGGCGCGTTACTTGATAGATCGAATAGGTAATCATGGAAGTTTTCTTGAACCTCAATGCGGTACAGGGAACTTGATCGGAGCGTTAATAGGCCAAGGAGTTTTGCCTGAACAAATCCAAGCTGTTGAACATCACTTCGATCTAAAAGAGGTGACTGTAGTGGCATAGTGAATTTGGCCACCTGATTAAGAGGTGATGTATGATCATCTCGATACTAAAACAGGTGATATTATGACTAAGC